>CADCOW010000168.1 GCA_902803205.1 uncultured Eubacteriales bacterium
CTTGAAATATCAGCTTCCTCCACTATATCATTCACAGATAAATCATCATAACTTGTTTTTCTAAGGCAAGTTGATATTGAATTTAAAAGATGTGCTTTTTTTTTGTCTTTTAAATTATTAAAAGCCTCAAGAGCCATTTATCTTCCTCCTCAATATGACATTTTGTCATTTTTTGACACTTGTGTAATATATCACAATTTTAGGCTTAAGTCAATACTCACTATATTGGTTTTGTTATAAATATAAATGCACCATTTATTTGATTTTTAATTGATTTTTTACAATTTTTAGCCTTAAAATATGAATCAAAAATGCCAAAAACAGTTGGACCACTTCCAGACATAAGTGTTGATAAAGCACCATTATTAAGTAATATTTCTTTTAAAATAGATATATCATTATACATTGAAATAGTTACGGATTCTAAATCATTAAAAATATTTGAACACAGCTTATTTAAATTCTTATTTTCTATAGCATCAACACAGTTTTCAAAACTCTGAGTATTCATATGATTATCTAAATTAACACTATCTATTTTGTCAAATATGTCTTTTGTAGATACTCTTATATCTGGCGTTGCTATAAGTACATAATAATCTTTAAATGAATTAAGTTCAGTTATAATCTCTCCTCTTCCTTCACAAATACATTCTTTTTTATACAAAAAAAATGGTATGTCTGATCCAAATTTAATTGATATATCATTTAACTCTTGTATAGATAATTTTGTACCATAAAAATTATTTAAAAACAAAAGCATTGAAGCTGCATCACTTGAGCCTCCACCTAAACCTCCACAAGTTGGTATCAATTTTTTTAAATAAATAAATATTTTATCTTTAATATTATACTTTTCAAAAAAATACTTAGTAATTTTTACTATAAGATTATTATCATCAGTAGGAATAAAAGAATAATTAGATTTAAGGACAATTTGATTAGTAGTGTTATGATAATAATTAAAATAACTTTTATAATTATTCTTTTTATTATAAAGTTTTTCAATTTTATCAAAATCTTTTTCTCTTATAATGTTTAATTCAATTGTATCATAAAGAGAGATGGGTTGCATAATCATCATAAGATTATGATACCCATCATTTCTTTTGCCATTTACACTTAGGCATAAATTAATTTTTGCAGGAGCTTTAATTATCTTATTCATTACATTGTATTAAGAATAAAATAGAAATTCATACCTTTCAAATTATTATTTATAGCATTCTCACAACCACATATAGTACCATGTTTCTCAGCAATTGCTTTCACAATACTAAGACCAAGACCTGTACCACCATAGCCTCTTGTTCGAGCTTTGTCAACTTTATAAAATTGATCCCAAATTTTATTTTTTTCTTCATCATCAAGTTGAATACCTGAATTAAATACTACAAGTTTTACTTTTGAATCTTTACAGTTTTCAACATAAATTTTAATATACTTATTATCATCTACATGATTTATAGCATTTGATAAATAATTTCTTATAACTTCTTCAAGTTTAAAACCATCAGCCCATACATATATTTCATCATTTATGCTTAAATCACATAAAATTTCTTTTTCCTTTAATTTTAAATCAAAACTATTTACAACACCTCTTATCACTTCAAGCAAACTTATTCTTTCTATATCAAGTTCTTCAGCGCCTCTTTCAAGAGATGATAAAGTAAGTAATTCATGAACCATATTATTCATTCTATCAGTTTCATCTTTTATCACAGAAATATAATAATCTCTATTTTCAATATTACTAACTATATCTTCATTTTCAAGACCTTCTGCATATCCCCTTATAAGTGCTATAGGAGTCTTCAACTCATGTGACACATTTGCTACAAATTCTTGTCTCATTAAATCTAACTCCTCTTTCTTTGCTAAATCAGATTTTAATTGAACGTTGGCATTTTTTAATTCTTTAATGGCTTTTTCAAGTTTTTGGCTCAAATCATTTATAGAATTACCTAAAACTCCAATCTCATCATTCGTTTTTACTTCATACTTATTCTCAAATTGAAGATGACTCATTTTCTTAGAGATTTCAGATAATTCAAGTAAAGGCTTTGTCATATTATTTGAAATTATAAATATAGCTACTGACCCTCCAGCTATAACTATAAACGATAAAATGATTAGCACTTTATTGAATAAATCAATTGGCTCTTTAATTGAGCCAACAGGAATGGTTAAAAAAAATGCAGTCTGATTATCACTTAAAAATCCAAAACATTCAATATCAGAATCACGCCTTGGATTAATATATTTATTGTTATCAGAGTTATTTTTTATTCTACTATCACCTGGTCCATTACTTTCACTAACTACAGGAGGACCACCACTTTCTACTCCTTGTTTTATTATTCTTAAATCATAAACATGATTATTAATTGCAATAGTATATAACTCATTCTTTTCCAAAATTTCAAGAGATTTATTATTGGCAAAATCTTTATAAATATAATCTTTCATTCTTCTTTCAAACATAGAATTATTTTGAAACAATGAATATATTTTATTATTTGAGTCCATTAAAATTGTATTAACACCATATATTTCTTGCAATTCCCTAATAAATCTCGACAAATTGCTCTCATCATTTTCTCCACTACTGCTTCTCTTCTTTTTAAATAAATCATTTAATGTATATCCCTTTTCATATGCTTCTGTAATACCATTTTCAAGAGCATAATATGATTTTTTAATAATATCTTTTTTTTCATCAATATAGAGTTTTTCCAAAAATAAAGTATTAAAAAGTAATATGCTACCTATACAGCATATTATAACTATAATAAATGTTATTGTGAATTTTAATTTAATACTCTTTTTCATATATATAAATTGTAATAATTATTTTTTCTTTTTACTAATCTTCTTATCTTCATCGTATTCAAACTTATATCCGAAACCCCATAATGTTTTTATATATTCACCTTTTTTACCGAGTTTTGCTCTTACTTTTTTTATATGAGTATCAACAGTTCTTGCATCACCAAAATAGTCAAAATTCCATACTGCATTTAAAATTTTTTCTCTTGTAAGTGCTATGCCTTTATTTTCAATTAAATAATCTATAAGTTCAAACTCTTTAAAAGAAAAATCTACTGGCTCATCATCTACAAAAACTTGATGTGCAGTTTTATCAATTTTTATGCCACCCACTTCTACTAATTTAACATCATTATCATTTCTTCTAAGAATTGCATTTATTCTGGCAATCAGTACTTTAGGTGAAAATGGTTTTTGAACATAGTCATCAGCACCTGATACGAATCCTTTTATTTGATCATTTTCTTCTCCTTTTGCTGTAAGCATAACAACTGGCACTTTTGAATCTTCTCTTATTGTCTTTAATACTTCATATCCATTTAATTTCGGCATCATAACATCAAGAATTATTAAACTTACACCTTTAGTAGAATAAAAGACTTTTAATGCTTCCTCTCCATCTGCAGCTTCTTCTACATCAAAATTATTACTTATCAAAAAATCTCCAATAAGTTTCCTCATTCTTGCTTCATCATCTACAACTAATATTTTATACTTTTTTTCCATTTTGACCTCCAATTGCTTCAACTATAAATCTTGAAGCTTTAAAATTTTTGCCAAATCGCCTTGTTGTAAAAAATATATGTAAATTATCTTTTGCACGAGTCATAGCCACATAAAAAAGCCTTCTTTCTGTTTCTATATCATTTTCTCTTATACTTTTCTTATGAGGGATTAAACCATCATTTGTATCAATTATAAATACTATTTTGTATTCTAATCCTTTACTTAGATGAAATGTCATTAAATTTATAGCATCATCATTATCTGTTGTATTTTTAATTATTTTCTTACTATTTTCTATATAATCCAGTATTTCTCCTAAACTCTTATATCTTATTGCTTCTTCTTCAAATTCATCCAGTATATCTTGTTCATCTTCATAATCTATGTCATTTAATCTACAATACTCCATTAAATATTTATCATATGTCATATTATACCTTATATATCTTATTGCTAAAGCAGGAATGCTATTTTTTATTTTATTTAAATCATATTTTAATTTATATAAATTTTTAAGTACATAATCAATATTACGATAATACCTAATTAAATCATCTATTGTAGTACCTTCATACTTAATTGAATCCCTACTTATATATCTATTTGGTTTATTAGCTACAAGCATCAATGACTTTGAATCATCACCTTTTAGTGAATACATCATATAAGCTATTATATCCTTTACAGCAAAATTTTCATAAATACTCTTCTCTATCCCTTTTATATTAAATGATATATTATTCTTTATAAGATTAGACTTTATTGAATTAGACAATAAATTTGTTCTATATAATATAGCCATATCTTTATAATCAATACCTTTTCTATTATATGTTTTAATTTGATTTATAATATATTCATTTTCTTCTATTGAATCAACAAATGCTTTTATTTGAAGCATTCCAACATCATCTCTTACTGCTTTTAAGTCTTTTACAAATCTATCTTTATTATTCTCTATTACTAATCTTGAAAATTTTACTATTTTTCTTGCACATCTATAATTCTCAGTTAAATATATCTTTTTTGCGTTTTTATAATCTTTTAAAAAATTGCTCATAACCCTTGGATTGGAACCTCTAAATTTGTATATACTTTGATCATCATCGCCTACTACAAATAAGTTATTATCTCTACATATCATCTTTACCAAATCATATTGAGATTTATTAATATCTTGAAATTCATCAATTAATATATATTTATATTTATTTTGATAATATGTTAAAATATCATTATGTATTGATAATAATTCATAACATTTAATTATCATATCACTAAAATCAAGTTTTTTATTATAAAATAACTTCTCTTGATAAGAATTATAGATTTTTTGAAACTCATTTTTACTTAAGTATTTAGGTAAAAATTCTTCTTCTCTTTCATTATATAATTTATAATTCCTTATGTCTCGAATAATATTTAAAAGAGTATCAGATGTAATATTCTTATTTTTTTCTTTTTCAATAACTTCTGATAAATATTTCTTCTCATCTACATCTGTCAATAAACTATTATTATTATAGCCAAAATCATTTTTTAATATTTCAAAAAATATTGAATGAAATGTTCCAAAACTTGGCATATCATATAATTCTATATTTTTTTCTTTAAGTAATGATATAAAACGATATTTCATCTCATTAGCAGAAGCCCTTGTAAATGTTATAATTAAAATATTATCTGGACTTATACCATATTCACATATCAAATTTAATATTCTATTTGTTAATACAAAAGTTTTTCCACTACCAGGTCCCGACAATACTATACATGGTCCATCTCCATGTCTAATTGCTTTTGCCTGATTAATACTTGTCTTTTTAACCATTATATATATATAAATTGTTGATTAATCTGTTCTTAATGCATCTATAGGGTTAAGTTTTGCTGCACTTTTTGCAGGAAGATATCCAAATATTAAACCTATTGCTACTGATACACCAAACGATAGTAATACTGCCCAAATAGTCGGATTTGCATTTATTTCCATCATAGCACCAATTGATTTCGTTGCAAGTGCACCAATTACAATTCCTATTATTCCTCCTATAGTAGATGTTACAGCAGCCTCAATAACAAACTGTTGCATAATAACACCCTGTCTTGCACCAAGTGCTTTCCTAATTCCTATTTCCCTCGTTCGCTCAGTCACTGATACTAACATAATATTCATAACTCCTATTCCTGCAACTAATAATGAAATCCCAGCAATACCTGCAAGCATAGCAGTTAATGTTCCTATTTGTTCATTTAATTGTTTTATAATTGATGAATTAGCCGTTACATTGTATAATCTTTCATTCTTAAATACATCATATAATTTTTTTTTAAGTTCATTTGTTATATCATTTGTATAAGAAGTATCACTTGATATAAGTACATAATTATTAATATATCCATTCCTTGACATTTTAGTTGCTACTGTATATGGAATCCATATAAAATCATCTGTACCACCTTCTTCAAAATTATCTTCATCCTGTGTTTCTATGACACCAATAATTGTAAATGGTTTACCATTAATCTTTATAGAATCAGAAACTGCCTTGTCTGGTGATCCATAAAATGTATTTGCGACATATGAGCCAACTACACATACACTTGATCTACTTACGACATCTGCATAAACCAATCCTCTACCTTCTTCAATAGTGTATTTTTCTATATCTAAATAATCTTCAGATACACCTATTATACTTGTAGAATCAAGATTTTCACTTCCTGATTTTATAACCGCATTATTTAAAGAAACATTTGGAGATAAACCATCAAGCCATTCTGGATGTTCATCCCAAAAATTATACATATCACTATCATTCATTCGTCTTGTAGACATATTTCTACAAAATACTGATATTTTGTTTACTCCCATTTCTTCAAACTGTTTAACCATTTCACCCATATATCCTGCAACAATAGAAACAAGTATAATAACAGCTGCAACACCAATTATTATACCAAGCATTGTTAGTAAACTTCTAATTTTATTTGAAAGAATAGCTTTAATGGCTAGTTTGAAACTTTGTAGCATACTCTTCTGTATCTCCATCAAAAATTATTTTACCATCGTGAATCCTTACAACTCTTTTAGCTTCAAGAGCTATTGCATTATCATGAGTAATCATAACAATAGTATTTCCTTCACTATGTAATTGTTTTAAAAAATTTAAAACTTCTCGTGAAGTTTTTGAATCAAGTGCACCTGTTGGTTCATCAGCCAGTAAAAGGCTTGGATTTCCTGCTAGTGCCCTTGCAATTGATACTCTTTGTTGCTGACCACCTGAAAGTTGATTTGGATACTGTGAATATTTTTCTTTTAATCCAACTCTTGCAAGTGATTTTAAAGCCTTATTTCTTCTTTCACTGGCTTTTACACCTGCATATAGTAGTGGTAATTCAACATTTTCAAGCAAAGTCAACTTTGGTAATAAATTATACTGTTGAAAAATAAAACCTATAGTCTTATTGCGTATTTCTGCAAGTTCATCATCGGTCATAGTACTGGTATCTCTACCATTTAATATATATTTTCCACTTGTAGGCTTATCTAAGGCTCCTATAATATTCATTAAAGTTGATTTTCCTGAACCAGATTTTCCTACAATAGCAACAAATTCTCCACTATAAATCTTTAAATTTATATTATCATTCGCATATACCTGCTCATTTCCCATAATATATATTTTATATTCATTTATCATTTCTATTAAAGGTATTCCCATATAATCATCTATCTCCTATTACCTCCACCTCCCATAGGTGGTCCACCCATTCCACCCATACCACCCATTCCACCAAAGAATTGGTTATTACTATTGCTTGTACTTGATGAAACATACACTTCATCACCTTCTTGTAATCCAGATTTAATTTCTATATAATTGGCATTTGATATTCCTGTTTCTACATTTATAGCTGTAAAACCATCTGGAACTCTATTTTTTACTCTATCAGTAATTCCATCAGTATTATAATTACCAGACTTTATTGTAGGTGATGTATTTAATACATAAACAACATTTCCTCTTTGTAATGCATCTGCCGGAATTGCAACAGCATTCTCTACATTAGCCAAAATTACATATGCATCCACATTCATACCTGGTAATAATTCACCAGTATCTGTTAATGTAACTGTAACTGGATAGTTAGTTACTCCATTTGAATTTGCTGCTACAAGGCTTACATTTGTAATTTTACCTTTAAATACTTTGTTATTAAATGCATCAGCTTGTACATTTACTTCTTGACCATTTTTAATATTATTTATATCAAGTTCATCTATATCCATATCAAATGATAATTCTGATAAATCATATATTGTAGCAAGTGTTTTTGCATTACTTGTACTCCTTTGAATTTTATCACCAACTTTTGCATCTTTAGTAATTATTGTTCCATCAATTGGTGCAGTAATGTAATATTCATCATAATCATCTATAGCATCATCATAACTATTTTCAGCCTTTGTAAGTAACTCTTCTGCTTGTAAATATGTTTTTTTCTTACTTGTTACAATATTATTAAAAGTATCTTCAGTTATTCTAAATAATGGTGTGCCTTTTTTTACAATAGCTCCTTCAGATACAAGTAACGCTTCAATTTCAATCCCAGAACCATCATTATAAACAATTTTTTCATCTGTTTCTAATTCAAAACTTGCATCAGAAATTGATTTTAAATTACCAATATAAGCAATAGCAGTATTATTAGTTGTTAATCCACCTGGATTATCACATGTAATAGTTACATATTTAACAAGTGCTCCAGATGTATCTGTTTGAGATTCTTGCGCAACGCTCTTTACTTTACCTTGTAATAATTCTCCTGTTTCTTGAAGTTCAAGAGTTGCTATTTGCCCATCACTAATCTGTCCAATGTCATTACTTGCAAATGGAACTTTTATAGTCATTAAAGAATCATTAACTATTGTTCCTACTTCAAAATTATTGTTTACTTTATCTCCCACTTTTACATTAAATGTTCTAAGTGCTCCAGCATATGGAGATTTAAATGTTCTATTTGAATAATCATCAGATAATTTTTCATATTCATACTTTGCTTGATTATAATTATCTTTAGCTTGAGCAATTGATGTTGAAGCATTTATAATATTTCTATATGCAGCTTTACTATCAATTGTTAATAGTAACTGATCCTTTATAACCTTATCACCTAATTCAAAGAATACATTAGTAACATTTCCCTCTACAAGTGAAGTTATAGTATAACTATCCTTTGGTTTAAGCGTACCTGACCCAGAAATCTCTGACGATATATTCATAATACGAACTGATGAAACATTTTTCATAATTTCTGCTTTTTCACTTTGTTTATTTTGTATATTTAAAATTAGGCGAATAATTATTATAACTATTATTATTATCAAAATAATAATTATTATTCTTTTAATTATACTCTTTTTCTTTTGCTTTTGTCTTTCTATCTCATCTTTTGCTGCATTTGTTGCTTCAATATCCTCATCACTTAATTCCGATTTTACGAATGTATCAGAACTAACAGCATCACTTGCAGTTTCTACATTTTTAACTATATCAATATCTTTGTCTTTTTTTTGATTTAAAATTTTCTCTAAGAATTTGAATATCATATTTTCCTCATTTTACTAATCAATAGATTTTAATATTTTAAATTGTATAGGTATGCATTTGTGATAGTACCAATAGTCGCAACATTACCTTCTCCAGAATCATCAGAATCACTATTTTCTGTATCATCAGATTTTTTATATATAAATATTATTTGATCACCTACATGTATTGTACCAGAGTATGAAAAGGCAAATTTTACTTCTGAACCTGATAAATTATAATAAGATAAATCAATCTCTACTCTTGTTGGTGTAATAGTATCACTTGCACTATAATAGATATGATTAACATATCCTTTTTTTACCAAAATTGATGATTCAAGTGTAGTACCCTCTTTATACACATATATAGTTTTAGTCGTCGTATTGTAATAATATACAAGATATCCACTATTATTTAATTCTCGCATAGTTTGTTCAAGAGTTTGAGATACCCCATTTATAAATATATTTGCACTTGTTATGTCAAATGGAATAGCAAGATTAAATGCTTCTCCTCTTTTTAATATAAATGGTCCTTCGAGTTTAGTTTTTGTAAGTCCAGTAGCATTTAAATCACCATCACTATTTACTGATAAATCTTTAAATACTGATGTACCATATATAGAATTAGAATCTTTTGATTTTGTTTTTAATGTATTGTAAATTGCATTAACACAATCTTTTTTTGTTACAAAATCATTTAAATTCTTATCAATGTTTTCATTAATCTTTAGTGAACAAAAAAGTTCATATCTTCCTTGTATCTGTGAACCAGTAAAATCTGAATTTGAATACCCAAGTAGTGATAAACATGCTCTTGTCAAATCTTTAAGCGTAACATATTCTAATGGCTTAAATTGACCACCAAGATATGAAGTCATATACCCTTCTTTTGTAGCAATTTTTATATATGATGCATATTGATTATCATATGCAACATCACTAAATGCTGTCACAGTATCATAATTATTTACAGAATCTTTATACTTAGAGGTTTTTACTACAATTCTTGATAATTCTTCTCTTGTTACAAAGTCATTCATAAAATTATCATTCGTAATAATATCTGCAAGATAAAGCACTTGAGTTCTCATTTCTTGTCCTGCAGTTGTTGAAGCCAAAATAACTTCATCACAAGTAACAATAGTTAAAACAATTAATAGTAAAGTTATAAATTTCTTTATTGTCTTTTTCATAGTCTCACCTATACCTTATTTAATCAAAGATATGTCATATGCCATAATAATTGATCCATTATATTTTTCTATATCATCATTACTATATATAATTTGTTTTTCATTACTACTTTTTATTAAAGAATTACTATTTGTATCTGATTCATCTTCATCTGTACTATCATCATTGTCCTCTTCTATTTCCCTTGTGCCTATATATGCAGATGTTACATCATTCATCTTATTGCATATATATACTATATAATCATCCTCTTTAAAATTTCCACTTGGAGAAAAAGCAAATTTTACTTCTTCACTTTCAAGATAATATTTATAGTTATCTATATCTACTCTATAAGGAATTAAAATATTTGACGCTGCATAATAAATCTTATAGACATATCCTTTTCTTAACATAACTGGTGCTGCAATATCTTGTCTTTCAGTATATACATACAACATTTTATCAACATTATCAAAATAACAAATTGCATATCCATATGTTTCTATATCATATATCAAATCACTCTTTTTACTTTTAACTCCATTAATATATATATTATTGTCATTAATTTCATAAATAGAGTCAATTTGATTTATATTTTTAACAAAATTTGGACCTTTTACATCTTTTTTTATATATTCTGAAGCATTAATCTCTTTGTCACCATCAATTATTAAATCTTTAAAAACAATCTTGCCATATATATTATCACTATCTTTAACTTTTTCTTTTAATGTATTATATATACCATTTATAATATCTTTTTTATTCAACACATCATTTTCATGTTTTTCAATATTTTCATTTAAACCAAGTGATTCAAATTTTAAATTTCGTCCAATAACTTGATTACCTCTAAAATCTTCATTGGTATATGATAAAAGTGCAAGACATGCTCTTGTTAAATCATTATATGTCACAAATTCATTAGGTTTAAAAAAACCTCCAAGATATGTAAACATATAACCCTCATCTAATACTCTTTTTATATATGGTGCATATGGTATTATTGAACTAACATCATTGCAGACATCTTCATTTATATATTCTGGTGTATTTTCCCTAAACTTTGATGCTCTTACAATAAATTTAGCAAATTCAGCTCTCTCAACTGGTTTATCAAGATTTCCTATATCTTCTATAATATTTAATATTACCAATGTTTCAAATTTATCATTTTCAGTTTTTACTGTTTTAGCTAATAAAAAAAAAGCTTGTTGCAATACAATTATTATAATTAACAGTATTCTTATGCAATTTTTTATTATATTTTTATTCACATTTTTTATGATAATAAAATTGTGTGTTTATTTTGTGAATATTATATATTTTTTTTTTGATTTTGTCTAATAAAAAATGACCAATATTATTGGTCATTTTTTACTTATTTTTATACATTTATTCTTCTTTTATAATACCATTTCTAAAGGCATCTAATAATTCTTTCAAATCATCAATTTTAGCCATAATTTCTTTACCTCTATCAGTATCCTTAATTCTAAGCCTTCCATTAATTGCTATGTTTTCAATTTCTTTTATCTCTGGCGTATTAAATTTACCTCTTTCAAAAGGTTTATGAGTCGCAATAGTTAGATGCACTGAATCACTTATAAGTGTATATCCAGCAATACCAGTACTTTTTTGATAACTTTTTGACATACCACCATCTATTATAAATAATCTTCCATTCGCTTTCACAGGTGATTCACCTTTTAAAGTTTTTACTGGCACATGTCCATTTACTATATGGCCATTTTCATTTAAGCCAAATTTTTTTAAAATATCTTTTACAACATTTTCATCTTGATAAAATTTATAATATGGATTTTTATTCTCTACTTGTGCCTCTTTATCATTTAAAAAATATAATTCAAATGTTTTAATAGTATCTTTACCAAATAGTGGAGACATACTTCCACACCACATATAATACATTGCATCAATATTGTCTGTATCAAACTTATGAAGTTTAACATCATTATTTGCAAGTCTTATAATATTTTCAAAATAATCTAAAAGTGATTTTTCTTTTAAGTTTTGATTTCCATCAAAACCCTTAAATACAGCATACTGACCATCTTCATCAAAAGGTATTATCCCATGGAATAGTAGATTTCCATTGTACACTTTATATAAGCTGCCTTTGTCAAATAAAAATTTAATATGTTCCTTTAACTTCCTTGAGTGAGTAAAACTCATTTTCAAAGAATTGAGTAATGTTTCTTCTTCTTCATTTAATTTCAAAGGATTATTGATATCTATTGTAGGAAAGTTTTTATCAAGCAATTTATATATTTTACCATCAACATCAACAGTAAAATCATTATAATTAATCCTTTCAAGCATAACTCTATTTTTCATATTATACTCAGGATGTTTCTTTATAAGTTGACCTTCTACTTTAAATTGCATAATGGCAAGTGCTTTTTGAATTTTAGCCGAAAGACTTGGTCTTACTACATCATATTTATTCTCATCTAAAATTTTAGGCATAAACAATTCACAAGGGTCATTCTCATATATTCTTGCAGCAAAATCATTAAGTGCTCTTAAATTTATACCATAACCATCTTCTAACATATCATAACAATTATATCTAACTGCTATTCTTAAACAATTTAAAATGAGTACAGTATTACCAAGTGATGCCCCCATCCATTCTATATCATGATTTCCCCATTCTATATCAACATTATGAAAATTCATAAGCTCATCAAGTATCAAATCATGTCTTGGTCCTCTATCAAATATATCTCCAACTATATGTAATGTATCAACCGCTAATTTTTGTATCATTTCACACATAGCAATTATAAATCGCTTTGCCAGTCCAATTTCAATTATTGAATTTATTATTTCATCATAATAAAACTCTTTTTTTACATTATCTCTATCAACTTCTTTATAAATAAGTTCATCTAATATATAAGCATATTCTTTATTAACTGTTTTTCTAACCTTTGACTTAGAGTATTTACTTGAAATATCTTTAACAACTCTAATAAGTCTTAAAATTGTCTTTTTTTGAAAAGCATATGTTTCCCTATTTCTAAAATCCATAATATCAAGTTTTTCAATTGGATAATAGATAATATTAGCAATTTCTAAAATCTCTTCATCAGTCATTTCTTTTTCAAAAATGAATTTTAACTTTGACCTTATTATTCCTGAAGCTGATCTTAAAAGATGTATAAATCCTTCATTTTCACCATGCAAATCAGACAGAAAAAACTCAGTGCCTTTAGGAAGTGTAAGTATAGAACTTAAGTTTGCTATTTCCACACAAGTTTTTTCTTGATTTGGAAACTGATTGGCAAGAAGTTTTAAATACTCAATGCTCTTCACTTTATTCTCCTCCCTCATCTTTACCAGTAACAAATCTGCTTGAACCATCTGGTCCAACTGCTTCAGTCTGTTTTTGAAGTTCAGGATCAAAATTAGGTCCTGAAATCTCATCTCTCTTATTTGCTTTTTCTTCCATTCTCTTTTTTGCCTCTGAAATAGAAGCTTTCATTTCAGCAGTTATTCCATCATCCTCTTCATCATATTGATAATTTGCCCAATATTCATCATCCGTAACAATATTATTAATTCTATTATATCTTGCACCTGGATCTTCACCTTCTAATGCAATCTCTCCTTGGGCATATAATTCATCCTCCGCTTCTTCATCATATTCAACTTCAGATGCAGTACCAATTCTCCTTATATACTCTCTCTCAACATCATCTTCATACATTTCTTCTTCATAAGCTTCACGATCAAAGCCAAATTCACAATTTCTTAAATAACAAACTCTTGATGTATATTGACCAGATACTTCTAACTCAAATCTTATAGATTTTGTTTTTTTAGGGAATGAACACTCAAAAGAAATCCCACTATTATAATTAAAATCTGATGTTGTATATAATTCTTCACCGTCATCATCATTGTAAATAAATAAAGTACATATTGTAGTTCTATCTGAATATGAAAAATTATGTGTAGCAATTCTTCCCTTTAATTTATTAAAATTATTATTTTGATTTTCAAAAGTAATTGTTGCCCCTGTACCTTTAAGTGCCATAACATCTTTCCATTTTTGCTTATTAAATGTAGTTCCATTAACTTTTTTACTATACTTATCACCAGATATTATGTGATCTTGCATATTCTTACTTATAGTTGGATCTGATGCCACACCAGTTTTTTTTCTACTCTTATCAGTAAGTACGATATTTGGACCAATATAAGTACGAGCCGTTCCATCTGGATTTGCTTCTATCACTATATTATCTGCTGGTGTAGGTCCTTCTGTTACAGTTGAGTCTTTAGCATATAAAACTGCTCCGGAAGAAACAAAACCTTTATTAACTTGCATACTTGCATCTTGTTCTGCTTTAACTTGTTCCATAATTTCCGGACTAAGCAATGAAGCATCAGTCACACCCTCAAGAACCAATTCTTTAATCTCTTCACTTACAGGATTTCCATCATAACCTATTTTTCTTCCATCTAAACCTATTACACTGTAATCTGGAGCTATGTCATCAGTTACTACAAAGCCACTATCATCAAAATAATAATAATATCCTATACCATCATTATCATCATCTATTAGTTTCCATCCATCTTTTGCAAGTGAACCATCAGAACCAAGCCAGAATTTTTTATTATCCTTTTCGCCCCAAACCGCATAACTATTTAACACAAGTGAATGTGTAATGATAATTAATGACAAAATAAATATAAATACTCTTTTAATTTTATTAATACTATTAAACATATTCAAACACTCTTAATTTATAATCCTTTTATTTATGTTTTAATGAAATACTCAATTTTGGTATCAACTGATTTATTTCATCTATAAAATAATCTATCTCTTCTTTTTTATTATATTTACCTAATGAAATTCTTATAGTACTTTCAGCCAAAGCATCTTCTAAGCCTATACTTTTTAAAGTTCTACTTATTCTTTTATCGTGTGTTGAACAAGCAGAACCAGCAGAAACATATATTCCTTTTTCCTCAAGTGCATGAAGTAATATTTCTGATCTAATCCCTTTAAAAGTTATAGATATAATATGTGGAGCAAAGCCATCATCACACTTACTATTTATTATAATTATATCATATAATTTGTTAATATCTATTAATTTAGTTATTAAATAATTTTTAAGATTTTTTAAGTTATTATACTCCAAATCAATATTATTGTATGCTAAATGCGAAGCAACACCAGTACCAACTATACCAGGAACATTTAATGTTCCTGCTCTCATATCATTTTGTTGTGAACCTCCAATAATTATCGGATTTAATCTTAAATTTTTATTTTTATATAAAACGCCAACTCCTTTTGGACCATAAAATTTATGTGAACTAATTGACAAAAAATCAATTTTTGATTTTTTTACATCTACTTTATATTTTGCAAATCCTTGTACAAAATCTACATGGAAAGCACATTTACTATTTTTATTTTTTATAATATTTCCAATATCTTCAATTTTTTGTACTGAACCTATTTCATTATTCACATACATAATTGATGTTAAAATTGTTCTTTCATCTATTATTTCTCGAAAATATTCAATATCTATATGCCCATTATTATCAACATCAATGTAAATAACTTCAAATCCTTCTTTTTCTAACATTTGAAACACTTTAAAAACAGAAGCATGCTCAATCATTGTTGTTATTATTTTATTACCAACCCTTTTATATGCACTCGTATATCCTCTTATAGCCATATTATTGCTCTCTGTACCACCTGAGGTCCATATAATTTCAGATTTATCACAATTTATAATATTTGCTATAACTTCACTTGACTCTTTAACCTTCTCTTCTGCAAGATACCCTGCTCTGTGCATTGCAGAAGGATTTGCATACAAAATATGATTTATATTATTTATTTCTTTTTCTACAATTTCATCAATCATTGTAGTTGCAGCATTATCGAAATATACATTCATTATTTCAAATATTCCTTTTCATACATCATTAAATCGTCAAATGGTATATCTAATATTTTATCATCATCACATTTTTTCATTTTATGAAAGTTATAAATGTTATAATTTTCATATACACTATTTAATAATTGATGTAAATCATCAAAAGGTAATTCTGCTTCCTTTAATAATTCTAAACTTAAAAAATTTGCAGAAATACCTGATATTTGTTTATTATTATCTCTTTTATTATTATAAATAAAAAATGGCGTAACATATGTATTGGTACATTCATAATTAAAATTATTATCATATACTATTTTATTTATATTTGTACCAAAACTTGCATTGTGATCTCCAAAGAACAATAAAACCACTGGTTCTTTTTCTTTTTTAAAATAATCTATCAAAATCTTTATAGCATCATCTGAAATTTTCATTAAAGATAAATATGCATCAAGTGATTCTTTATTTTTTATATGAATATTTTCATCAATTACAGATTCAATTCTTTGTTCATCAAATCTATTATAACCACTATGATTTTGCATTGTAATTCCAAATATAAAAGCTTTTTTGTTACTACTTTTAAGTTTTTCAAAACATCTTATAACTTCTTCATACATTGATGAATCACTTACATAATTTCTTACATACTTTTTATCTTTAAAATCATCAAAGAACAGTAAATCATCAAAACCAAATCTTTTATATACCTTATCTCTATTGTAATTAGTGGCTGTATATGGGTGCATAGCAATTGTATGATAACCAAAATTTTTAAAATATCTTGCTAAACTATACTTATTCTTTTTGACAAAATTATTATACGGCATTACTGGATATTTATAATTACCAATAATCATTCCTGTCAAAAACTCAAATTCAGTATTTGCAGTACCACCACCAAAAGTATTTACATATAAATCTCCTTTTATAACATTATTTAAACTATCATAATATGGAGTTACATCTTCATTTGTTTTAATTCTTCTATGAACTGAACCAAAACTTTCATTCATAATGACAATCACATGTGGTTTATCAATTTCTTTAATTCTATCAAAAATATGTGCATTTTTTGTGAATATATTATTAAAAGAATTATCTCTTATAAAATTTTGCTCTATTTTAATTATATTATTTTTTACATCACTATTAAAATCTACATCATTATTTTTATGAAATATCTGTATTGATGAGAAAAAATTATATATATATCCTTCTTTTTCTCCTGCCATAAGTGAATAATCATATTTATTTTTTGACACAATATCTCTTAATAAAAAAAATAAAAATAATAATAATAGAATTTGTGCTACCTCATGTAATAAATATCTATATAAATATATATTTTCATTATTTATTCCATTTAATCCAATGTAATAATAGTGAGTCAAACCTACTTTATTGTAAAAAATTATATATATATATTCTAACACTATGATAAGTAAACAAAATACAAATATTGGTTTAATTTCATAAGTATACCCACCTGCAACTTCTTTTGCTGTATTAATAGATAATATATCTGAAAAATTTATATTAGTACCCCTAAACTCATGAATATAATACATAATTAACGATATAATATAAAATAAAGTTATAACTATTAAAAAATTAATTTCATATTGCCAAAATACAACATTTAAAAATGTATATATAAACATAATACATAAAAAATTATAAATATATGTATATAACTTTTTAGGCATAAGTGTAATTTTTCCACATGCTATACTTTGAGCAAAAATAGGTACAACCAAACTTGTTATTATAACTCTAAACATTAAGCGATATATCCCTTTTTTATAATTATATCTTCAATCTTTTTTATACAGTCTTCACATATTTTTTTATCATTTGCTTCTACCATTATTCTGACAACATTTTCTGTCCCAGAAGCTCTAAGTAATATTCTGCCATTATCACCAAGTATTTTTTCTACATTCTTACTCATATCTAAAACATCTTTATCATTCATACATTTGTTTTTATCATTCACTTTTACATTTTTTAAAACTTGTGGATATAAAACTACATCTTTTGCAAGTTCACTCAAAGTACTTTTTTTACTTATAACTACATCCATAAGTTTTAAAGATGTCAAAACTCCATCCCCAGTATTTGCATGTTTTGCAAAAATTATATGTCCAGATTGTTCTCCACCAAATGAATAGTCATTTTGTTTTATACAAGCTTGAACATATTTATCTCCAACTTGTGTTTTTTCATACTTAATTCCTATATTATCAAATGCCTTATACAAACCAAGATTTGACATAACAGTAGTCACAACTGTGTCTTTTTTAAGTTTCCCATTTTCTTTCATGTCTTTTGCACATATATATAGTATTTTATCTCCATCAACTACATTACCAAATTCATCAACTGCTAAACATCTATCTGCATCTCCATCGTATGCAAAACCAATATCCATTTTATTCTCAATTACAAACTTTTGCAGTCCTTCAATATGAGTAGAACCTGCTTTATCATTTATGTTAGAGCCATTTGGATTATTATTTATAACATATGTTTCTGCACCTAAAGCATCAAACACACCTTTTGCTATCTGAAATGCGGAGCCATTTGCTAAATCAAGTGCAACTTTTTTATCTTTAAAACTATTCATTGGTATAGATATAAGATAACCCAAATATCTATTTCTTCCTGCGAAATAGTCAACAGTTCTTCCTATATTTGTTTTAGTAGCATATGGTACTTCTGGAATTTTGCCATCAAGATAATCTTCAATCATATCCGTAACACTCTCTTCAAGTTTCTCTCCATCTCCATTAATTAATTTTATACCATTGTCGCTATATATATTATGTGAAGCTGAAATCATAACCCCTATATCAAATTGTTCAGTACGAACAAGATAACTTATAGATGGTGTACTTGTTACATGTAAAAGATACGCATCTGCTCCAGTAGATGTTATACCAGCTGCAATAGCATACTCAAACATATAACTTGATCTTCTTGTATCCTTACCAATAACCACTCTACATTTTTCATTTTTACGACTATAATAATATCCAAGAAACTTCCCGATTTTAAATGCATGATCGGCTGTCAATGTTACATTAGCCTCACCTCTAAAACCATCCGTACCAAAATATCTACCCATATATACCTCTAATTTTCACTTAATTCTATTAAAAACCTACTTAGTGCATCTTGCCAAGGAGGCAATCTATTAAAGCCATTTTCTACTAATTTATCTTTACAAAGTCTTGAATTTTTTGGTCTTTTAGCTTTTGCATTGTACTCTTCTGTCGTAACATCATGAACAACAACATTTTTATTTGCCTTTTTAAATATTTCTCTTGCAAAATCAGACCAAGATATAAATCCTTCATTTGTTGCATGATATACACCATATTTATCAGTTTTTATCATGTCAATTATTAACTTAGATAAATCAACTGTATATGTTGGTGAGCCAATTTGATCCGAAACTACATTTAATTCTTTCTTTGTTTCAGAAAGTTTTAACATTGTTTTTATAAAGTTATTACCATTAATTCCAAAAACCCAAGAAATTCTTACAATATAGTATTTATTCAACTTTTTTACTAATAATTCTCCCTCATACTTTGACTTAGCATATTCACCAAGTGGGTTAGCCTTATCATCTTCATAATATGGTTTGTCTCCTTCACCACCAAAAATATAATCAGTAGAAAAATACACCATAGGAATATCATATTTTTTACATTCATTTACTATATTAGCTGTACCTAAAACATTAATCTTATAATTAAGTTCTTTTTCTTCTTCTGCTTTGTCAACTTGTGTAAATGCAGCACAATGTATAACATATGATACATTATGCTCTTTAAAAAAACTTTTTACCTTTGGTTCATTTGTAATATCTAAATCATCACTATCTGTAGCTATATATTTTATATTATTTTTTTTTAGTTCTTTTACAATATCATATCCAAGTTGCCCTTTTGCACCTGTAACAAGAATAATTTTTTCATTGATATCCATTCTTCAATACACTCTCCAATTAAGAATTCATCCTATATCCATACATTTTATCAAAATAATTCTTATATTCTCCACTTATAATATGCTCCCACCACTTTTTATTATTTAAATACCAATCTATTGTCTTATCTATTCCTTCATCAAAAGTAACTGATGGTTTCCATCCGAGTTCTCTCTCAAGCTTTGAAGGATTCATAGCATATCTTAAGTCATGACCTGGTCTATCTTTTACAAATTCTATAAGAGACTCAGGTTTATTAAGTTTTTTTAATATAATTTTTACAATATCAATATTTGCTTTTTCCTCATGCCCACCTACATTATAAACTTCTCCATCTTTACCATCTCTCACAATCATATCAATAGCACGGCAATGATCTTCAACATAAAGCCAATCTCTTACATTTTTACCTTCACCATATACTGGAAGTTTTTCATTATTTAGTGCACGGCTAATCATAAGTGGTATTAATTTCTCAGGGAAATGATATGGTCCATAATTATTTGAACATCTGCTTATAGTACATGGCAATTTAAATGTCCTATGATATGCCATTACAAGTAAATCAGCCGATGCTTTAGATGCAGAATAAGGACTTGATGTTTTTATTGGATATGTCTCATCAAATTGAAGGTCTTTTCTATCTATTGGTAAATCACCATACACTTCATCTGTAGATACTTGATGATATCTTTTAATTCCATATTTTCTACAAGCATCCATCAAAACTTGTGTACCTAAAATATTTGTTTTTAAAAATATTTCAGGATTCTCTACAGACCTATCTACATGAGATTCTGCGGCAAAATTTATACAATAATCTGGTTTTTCTTTTTCAAATATTTCAAATATAGTTTTTCTATCTGTTATATCTGCTTTATAAAATTTATAGTTTTCTTTGTCCTTAATTGGTTCTAATGTTTCCATATTGCCAGCATATGTTAAACAATCAATACAAATTATATTATCATCTTTATATTTGTTTACCATATAATGCATAAAATTACCGCCAATAAACCCAGCACCACCAGTTACAATAATATTCATATTCTACTCCTTTATTGATTAATAAATTTTCCATCAAGTACATCTTTTAAATACTTACCATACTCATTCTTTTTATATGTTTCATAAGCTTCTTGCATCTTATTTTCATCAATCCAATTATTTTTAAAAGCAATTTCTTCAAGACAAGCAATTTTTCTATGCTGATGATCTTCAATAGTTTTTACAAAATTTGTAGCTTCTACAAGAGATTCATGAGTACCAGTATCAAGCCAAGTAAATCCAGCACCAAGCAATTCAACATTAAGTAAACCTTTTTCTAAATATATTCTATTTAGATCAGTAATCTCAAGTTCACCTCTTTTTGATGGCTTTAATCCTTTTGCATATGATACAACATCATTATCATAAAAATATAAACC
>CADCOW010000169.1 GCA_902803205.1 uncultured Eubacteriales bacterium
AAAAATCATTATTAATATATAAATAATAACTATTAATATATAAATAATGATTGATAAGGTATTGTTTTCAAATATTTTATACATATATTATTATATTTGTGTCCTACTATCCCATTCGGTAAACCTTGTAGTATTTTTATCAAATCTAAGATTTATTGTTCCTGTACTACCATTTCTATGTTTTGCAATTATGATATCTGTTTTATCTGACTCAATTCCTTCTTGCTCTTCATTTTTGTCTTTTGGTTTATTGATAATCAAAACCATATCAGCATCTTGCTCTATAGCACCAGATTCTCTTAAGTCTGAAAGTTGTGGTCTTTCTTTTGCATCTGCATCACGATTAAGCTGTGAAAGTGCAATGATTGGAATTTTTAATTCTTTTGCAAGTGATTTAATATTTCTTGATATTTCAGCAACCTCTTCTTGTCTTGGCATATATCCACTTCTTGCACCTTTATAGTTTTCTCCTGCTTTCATAAGTTGCAAATAATCTATAAACACAACATCAAGACCATTTTCTTTTGTTTTTGCTTTCATACATTCATTTCTAAGGTCTGCAATAGTAAGAAGAGTATTGTCATAAATATAAAAATGTTTCTTACTTATCTCTGTAGCATTTTGAACCAATAATTCTAATTCTTTATCTGTAAGTTTTCCTGTTCTCATTCTATCACTTGAAACAAAACTAAGTGCTGATAATATTCTCTTAACTAATTGACTTCCACCCATTTCAAGTGAAAAGAATAAAACATTTTTGTAATTTTCACTAATATTATATGCAAGATTAAGTGCAAATGTTGTTTTGCCCATTCCTGGTCTTCCTGCAAGTATAATCATATCCGATGGTTGAAAACCACCTGTATAAGCATCAAGATTTCCAAAACCTGAGGCAACACCTGTTATACCATTCTTAGAACGGAAACCTTTATCTATATCTTCAAATATCTCTGGAATAAAATCTGCAATTTTTTTATATGACTTATCGCCACTTCTATATGCAAGTCTATAGAAATCATCTTGAGCTTTATTACATATACTTATAGATGAACTTCCTTCTCTTTGACATTCATATATGATATCATTTGCACATTCTATTGCTTTTCTTGCTATATATGTATTTTTAATAATATCAACATGGGCACGAAGACTGACTAATGATTCAGAAGTTGCAGAATCCAGTAATTCATCAAAAAATTCATCATTTAAAGAATCTTCTTTTACTCCAGATTTCTCATTTGCTGTCTTTCTTATATTTCTAAGATTTTGCAGATATGCTTCTTTAACTTCTAATGCTTTACTCTGAACTGTGATTTTGTCAATATAAGTTCCATCTGTTCTTAAATCAAATATACTTGAATATACAATCTTAAGCCTCTCATCATAAAGCATATCAGTTGAAAGCTCTGTAAAAACTTCATCAAAATTGTCATTATAATACAATAAATATCCTATAACTGCTTTTTCAGCTTCATAGTTATGAGGTACTCTATTTTGTTTTTTATCATCATCAAAAGCCACTATGATTCTTGCACCTCTACTTTTATGACTGCTATTATGTCTTTATGAAGTCTTACTTTCACATCATAAGTACCTATATTCTTGATACTTTCATCAAGTAAAATATCTTTTTTATCAACTTCAAGCCCTGCACTTTGTTTTATATTCTCTGCAATTTCTTTACTGGTTATTGACCCAAAGGTTTTCCCATTTGCTCCTGCTTTTATAGTAAGTACAAATTTCTTACTCTCAAGATTTGTTTTGTTTTTTTCTGCAAGATTTTTTAAATTTTCTTCTTTCTTTTCTTCATTTTTATTTTTTAATTTTAAATTATTTAAATTTTCACTTGTAGCAGGTAATCCAAGTTTTTTTGGTATCAAAACATTTCTTGCATAGCCATCACTTACTTCTATTACTTCATCTTTCTTCCCAAGTTTTTTTACATTTTCAAGCAAAACTATTTTCATCTTTTCTTCCCCCTATTCACTATCATCTATAACTTGTTTAATTTTATTTATTGCATCTTCAAATGATTCTGCTTCAATAACTGCCCCTGCTGAACTTCTATGTCCACCACCACCTAATTTTTCCATAAGCATTTGTACATTTACTTCATCAATAGAACGACTTGAAATAGCATATTTATTTTCACTTTCTTTAGTAATTACAAAACTTGCTTTCACCCCTTTTACATTTATGAGTTCATTTGCTATCTCTGCTTTAGCAACTGTTTCTTCTATATTTGAGTTTACACTTTCAACTACAGCTATCGCATATCCATTTTTATAATTTAATGCATTACTTACTACTTCATTTTTCAATTTTTCAAATTCAAAATCTACTCTTAATATCTTTCTTACTCTATCTGAATCTGCACCTTTTTTTCGAAGGAATGATGCTGCATCAAATGTTTTAGCAGATGTTTGGAATGTGAAATACATAGTATCAATCATTATTCCAGCAAGCATAGTATCAGCTTCAAGTTGTCTTATCTTAAGTCTATCATCAAAATAATTCATAATCTCTGCTATAAGCTCACAAGTAGATGATGCTCCTGCATCTATATAAGATAAGATTGCTTCACGAATTGAATTTTGAGATACTCTATGATGATCAAATAATACTGTGTCCATCCCTTTATTAAATAATCTTGGTTCATCAGAAATCTTATTAGTATTATGATCTACAATCACAAGAAGAGTATCACTATCAGCAAAGTTCATTGCTTCATCACCATCTATAAACATATTCTTATCATAATTATCACTTGCCAAAAATTTCTGCTTCATCTCATCAACAGCATTAGTCAGAGAATTTATAACTATATGTACATCTTTACCGAGTTGTCTGGCCATAATATATATACCTATACATGCTCCAAACGAATCAAAATCACCATTTCTATGTCCCATGACAACTACTTTATCTTTTGTATCAAGAGTTTCTCTAAATGATGTAGCTTTTACTCTTGCTCTTACTCTCGCATTTGTAATATTTGATGCCGATTTACCACCAAAGTATATAGTTTCTTCGCCTTTCCTTATAACAACCTGGTCTCCACCACGACCAAGTGCCATATCAATAGCATATTTTGCAAGTTCATGATTACTCTCTATACTTTTACCTTCATAACCCACACCTATAGATAATGTGAGTGGAATGTTTGCTTCATTTAAGATTTCTTTTGTTTGGTCAAGAATTGAAAACTTATCATTCATCATATCTTGCAAATCAGACTTAGTAGTTACAAAAAAATACTTATCTTTTTCAAGTTTTTTAAGTATGCCACTATTAAATGATATATATCTTGTCAGTTTTCTATCTACCATAGCTATAAGCATAGCAGACTTTGAGTCTTCCATATTTTCAGCTACTTCATAATAGTTATCTATATATATGAAACCTGTAACTTGTTTATCATCATCATACTGTTGCTTTAATCTATAATACTCAGTTTCATCATATACATAAATCATAATAACTTTTTCGCTACCGGTATATAATTTTTTTACTTCATCTCCACCAAGTTCATTTAAATCTACCATTCGTAGATTAAGTTTATACTTTAAGTCTCCTATCTCTGTCAACAACTCAATTTTTTCATTGTCAATCTTTGATATTATGTTTTTATCTAATTCTACAAAGGTATCTCTTATATTGTTACCAACAGCTGTGTTTCTTGAGAGCTCAAGAAACTTATCATTTGCCCATATAATTTTTCCACCCATATCAATAAGAGCATGAGGCAGGTCTATTTTTGAAAAATATATTCTTTGTCTATTAGACAAATTCTCGGCAAGTTTTAAAATTGAAGCATTTAAATTATTATATTTTATGTTTTTTAAATAAACAGCAAATAAAATATAAACCAAAAAGAAGGGAACCAATATAAACCCCAC
Source organism: uncultured Eubacteriales bacterium (assembly GCA_902803205.1). GTDB lineage: Bacteria > Bacillota > Clostridia > Lachnospirales > Lachnospiraceae > UBA3633. Next base: position 3,900 of record CADCOW010000169.1, read on the forward strand.
ATCTTGGTTTACTACAAAAACAATTATTAATACTACAAATAAATATAAGCCTATTGCAAGTGGCCAATTTAAGTATAAATTTATTATTCCTTTTGAATTCTTCTTTTTCATAACAATATATTTTAGCACATAATTATAAATAACTCAATTAAATATATCTATGTTTTTTGCCTTAAATCTATGATAATTATTGATTTTTAAGTATTGTTATAGAATCTATATAGGCTCTTGAAATCAAATCAATAAATTCTATAAAATCAATATTTTTTAAATCTGAAAATGGAGAGCCTTCCTTTGCCAAGCCCCTATCATCTGTGTATTCAGAAATTACTTTTAATAAATCATCTATGCTCGTATCTCTTATAAAATCAGCAAGTGCATTTAACTGCTGTTTCATATTAAACTTTGATGAATCTATCTTAGAATATTTTTTTACATTTGAAAGTTCATTTAATGTGTATATTTCTTTTTCTCTACTACCTAATATTTTACCATTACTTGTAAGTGTCACAGTATTTACTACATTATCAAACATACAAGAACTTATTTTATTTTCTTTATTAGTTGTTGTTAAACAATAGTTTGATACAAAATGAACTTTTCCATTCTCTTCATCAGTAGAATTTTTGATATCTCTTTTTTTAAGTATCTTATTAACTGATAAACCAAGTGGGTCTTCTTGATTGGCACCAATAAATCGTGCATTGTCAATAGCATTTTCTAAAGCATTTACAAGTGGTGCATAACCTTTTTTATTTATAAACTTACTTTTTATCTCTTCAAAATGTTTGTAAGTTAATACTTGTTTTTCAAAATCAAATATATCTACATAATTACCATCATTTATTAAACCATTAAATCCAGATTTCGATTTATCAGATGTAAAGACATAAGCTTTAGCACTTCCAGTTGGCACTTTCCCAAATCTATCAAAACTTATATTACTTACTATGTGATCAAATTTTACTTGCTCTATCCTATTGTATCTATTCAAAACAACTGCACATATATACTCATTGGTAACTAAATTTCCATTTCTGTTATAGTCAGCATCTTGAAAAGTGTTAAATATATATCCACCTAATCCAGACTTATATCCACCTTCTTCTTCTCCTATCTGTCTTCTCTCTATAAGTGCCTGATTTTCTGGATCATTTAAAGAAATCTTTTTATTATCATCATCTTCTTCATAATATACTGCATCTGATATTAATTCACCTATAATTGATTTATATGTATTTGATGTATCAGTTGCTCCACTAACTACATCTATTTCTTCTGCGCTCTCTTTATCAAGTGAATCATCAATCAATTTTTGCAGTGCCTGAATTGCTATCTCACTATCAGTATGTTCAGTAACTAATACTTCTTTTATCGCTCCCGAACCATCAACTCTAATTCTAAGACCAATCTTGCCTTTTTCACCTGTTGCACTTCCATATAAATACTCATCTGCATTTATCATATAATTACTTCTTTCACTCACAAAATCATACAAATTCCGACCAAAAATAATATATAATGCAGATAACACTATAAACACAAATAATGTAATTATACTTTTCTTATTCATATAACCCCTATTAACTATTCTTTATTAAAAAATCATTTGACAATTTATACTATTTATGATATGATATATAGGCTCTCGGGGTGTAGCTCAGTTTGGCTAGAGCACCTGGTTTGGGACCAGGGGGTCGCAAGTTCGA
>CADCOW010000170.1 GCA_902803205.1 uncultured Eubacteriales bacterium
AGTTATGCCATTTTCATTTACATTTGACAGGTCAATTAAAAATATAGTATTTGTTTTATATGTAGATGGAACATATAGGGATAGGGCAGTATATTTTAAAGATTTAAAATATGGCTTTAGCAAGTCAGTATATAGAGAAGAAATTATAAGAAAAAGGGAAGAAAAAGAAGAGATAGAGTATCTTAAATCACTAGGGTTATATGTAGAGGATGATATATATTTTGATTTAGTTGATGAAGATGGAGAAATACTTGATGAGATTGAAGAAGAGATTGATGAAATAGAAAAGTATTTTGATAATGAAGAGTATTATGATGAACTTTTAGATAGAAAATCAGGACCAGCATTTGATGAAGAATTAAATAAGAGAATACGAAGTATACCATTTGGGCCATATATTGAGGCAATAGGAACTAAAAGTGAGATAAAAACGAATGAGAAATATAAATCAAAAATAGTATATACAGAATAAATGGAGGAATTGTTTATGAAACAAAAAATTACAGAGTTGAGGTTAGTATTTACAACAGGAATATTTATATTAGCTAATAATATTTTAGCATATGCCACAGCACCAGACAAAGGGAAAGTTGAATCAGTTGCAACAGATGGGATCAAGATGTTTTTTGGAGCTCTTGGTGGTATAGCGGTAGTTCTTGGTGGCATAGAGTTTGTACAAGCATTTTTAGCTTATCGTGAAAATGAAGAAGAGGGTGGTAGTGGAGAAGCAAATTCAAAAGTTGGAAAGAAAATACTTGCAGGTGTTTTTTGTCTTATAGGAGCTATATTAGTATTTATAATAATGAACTGGACATTAACACTATTTAATCTTCCATCTTGATTAAAGTTATAAAAAAAGTAGTAAAAAATGTGAATAGATGTGCCATAGTGATTGTCACTATGGTTTTTGTGTCATTACATTTTATAAGTCCAATATATGCGGATGCGACAGATAGTGTAACATATGATTTAACGATAGAATTAAGTGAATCTCAAAAGGCAGAACTTGAAAATTTTGATACACTTACAAAAATGATGATGGATATATTTTCGTTTGACAAGAATATGGGAGATAGTTCGTTAAATGATACAGGGAATCTTCTATATGAGTTAATTGACACAGCACGTGCAAAATTTAATGATTTTACAGAATCTACAATGTATAGGTATATACAAGGGTTAGCATTATTATTTTTAATGATAAACTTTATGATTAAACTCTATGAAGATAACCAATTTAATTTTGAAGATGAAACTATGACTAAAGAGATAATGAGAAGCTGTGTATATTTTGTATTTGCTCTCCTTGTCATTATGATGCTTAAGTATTATGTGCAGTTTTTATTATCATTTTTTAGATTTTTGATAGACAAGATGATAACCCTTAGAACCAATAATGATTTAGGTATCGTTACAGCACTTACTAATACTATAAGACCAAAAACCGTAGCATATTATATATTGCAAGATTCTAAACTTGTGGGTAGTGGGTCTCTAATACAGGAGGTAGCAATAAGAAGTAAAGAGGCAAGTTTACGTTCTATGTATATGTTTCCGTGGATTCTCACATGGATAAGTAAGGTAGGTGAATTAATTATAGTATTTTTAAATAGTACACTTTTAATAGTATATGGCACATATTATAGTATATCACTATTTAATGTTTTAAATGATATAAAGACAAGTAACTTTCTTATCTACAGTAGGCACATAACAGCAATAGCAGTTGAAGAAGTAGTGATATTGGGAGTTATTTACATATCAGAAATAATGCTTAATCCATTTGTGAACAGGATACTTGATAATATAGCGAGTGGTGGGTCTAATTTATCGTTTGTAAGTATGGCTATAATAGTTACAGCAGTGTGTTTTACGAAATTTATACTTTTGATACTTACATTTCCACTTACAAAGAGATTAATAGGGGCAATATAAATATTTGAATATAAGAAATATAAAAGAAAATGAGTTTGATGGAACTATTAATATAAGTTCTAACATTAAGGACAATAAGAACACAATTATTGGCAAGTTTGATTTACGTGATTTATTATTTATATTGGTAGCAGGAGTTGTTGGAATTATAGCATTAAGTATTTTAATAGCTGTATTCGCTATAAAAAGTATATTTATAGTATTTATTGTTTTAGCGATTATTGAGATACCGATTATAACATTAGGATTTTTAAAACTTTATAACATACCTGCTATTGATTATATAAAAATGAAAACTAAATCTGATAATAGTGTTTATAGGAAACAAGTACATAGAATAAAAAAAGATAAAAACGATAAATATTTGATGATATTTGCAGTTGAGTATAATATAGAAAAATTAGAAGAAATAATAAATAAGCTTCATAATTTTATTTCATTCAAAAATGTTGAATTAAAAATAATGTTTAAAATGATTTATTTAATAATAGATGTGCGAGAAGATTTTGACATAGATTATAGTGAGTTTTTTGATTATTTAAGAGTCAATAAAGATATATTGTATATTTCAAATATTGATATAACAAATTATGAAATATATATAAATTCATTAAAGTTTTTAAATAAAAATTATACAAAAAAGCAGTTAAAAGATATAAAAAGAATTAGAGAAAAAATTATCAAATTAAAATTATTAGAAGAAGGTAATGAAAGATATGATTATCTTACAAATAGGGTCATTGAAAGTAAGGATAAAGAGTATATAAAAGTATATAAATTCATATTATATGAATCACCATTTGATTTAAGTTTGTTTAATGAGTTAAAAGATATATGCCAGATTACAATTCATACCAATGTTGTTATTGATAAAGAAACCAATAGTATTCAATTATCAAATTTAAATTATATTAATACATTTATTTATATAATAGGGTCGGATACAGATTTTGCAATGGCGGATACAGATTTTGCAATGGCGGATACAGATTTTGTAGGGGCAAATACAGCATTTGTAGGGGCAAATACAGCATTTGTAGGGGCGGATATCATCCGCCCAAATGGTTATGACAAAAAAGTAAAAGAAATTTTAAATAAGTATCAAATATTATATAAAGAAATTAAAGAAGAAAAAGTGAAAGATAGTTTATTATTTTTAATGGAGAACAAATACTAATGGCATTTTTAGATGAAATAAGGAAAGAGAGTATTGATACTATAGAAGATAGTATTTATTTTGATAAGATAGTAGGAGATAACATTATAAAAAGCATCAATAATAAATACATAAAAATGTATAAAATACTGGACATAAATTATCGTTTATCTGACAGTGAAGGAAAAGAGTCTATATTATATAATTTTATGAATTTTTTTAATAATACTGATAAAGATATAGGTATATCAATAATATTAACATGCAAAGAGAATGTAGATGAGTTTTATGTAGAAGAAAAAGAGGATAAACTATCAAGTTTAAGAAAAGCAATTAATGAGACTATAAGTAACAATATTTATAAAAATGGAAAATGTAATATCATAAAGAAGTATTTATGTCTTGATATAAAAGATAAGAGTGAAGAGAATGCCATAAAGAGATTTAGAGTTATTGATGATATAGTGAAAGGTCATTTTTACGAGATAGGAGGTTGTTATCTTAAAGAAGAAGAGATAAATAATATTATTAAGATACTATATTTATATTATAATCCAGACAAAAGAGTTTCATATAAAGAGAATAGTAAATTGTTTGATTATGAAAATATAAAAAAACTAAACCTTGATATAAAAAAAGTAATAGAGCCACAAAGTATGGAAGTTAAGAGTAAACAAATAAAGTTTAATGAGACATACGAAAGGTGTCTTTATTTAAAAAGAACCAATAAGACATTACAAGCAACATGTCTTAATCAAATAATAAATGATACAAAGAACATATTAAATGATGAATATGACACTTGTATATGTATTAAAGTTCGCCAAATTGATAGAGATGTATCAATAAAGATGGCAAAGAGAGAACTTGGGAATGTTGAGGGGGACATTTACAATGTGCTCACTAAGTTTTCAAAGAAAAGTATAAGTAGTGATTTAGTGCCAAGAAAGTATAAGCAAAGAAGAGAAGAGGCATTATATATAAATGATTCACTAATGAAAAGGGATGAGAATCTTTTCAGTGTATCGGTGTATGCAAGTATTCGTTCTGATAATTTGACAGAACTATCAAATAATACATACAAGTTTATGAAAAAAGCGAAATCATATGGACTTACATTTGTAGTCGGAACAGAGATGCAGGAACATATATATAATAGTATAATGCCATATGGAGTGAATCAAACACCATATAATCTAATATTTGACACAGAATCTTTAAGAGGTCTAAATATATTTAATGCAGTTGATATAATTGAGAAAACTGGGGACTATTATGGTAAAAATAAATTAACCAATAATATTATAAAATATAACATAATGAGTGGAGATAATTATTCACAAATTATTTTAGGAATGAGTGGTAAGGGCAAATCATTTATAGGAAAACTTCAATTAATAACAAGAAGACTTAGAAATGATTTGAGAGAAGGGGTGATTCTTGATCCGCAAAATGAGTGGCGAGATGTAGTTATAGAACTTGGTGGAGAAATTATAGATGTAAAAGCAGCAGGAAATATTAATATAAATTTATTTGATATAGATGAGTCATATGGTGATAATCCGCTTGCAGAGAAAGAAGAATTTATATTATCAGTATGTGCACTCATGCTTAGAAAAGAACTGACAGCAGGACAGAGAACCACCATATCAATAGCAGTAAATAATATATATAAAAAGTGGGATAAAAATAGAATTGAAGATAATGTGCCAACTCTTGAAGACTTTGCAAATGAATTAAAAAGTATAATATTTTCAAAGAAACAATATTATAAAACTGTAGGGGTGAAACTTAGCGAGCCCAACATTAATTATCTTCTTGATACCAATTTTGTTAATGGAAGTTTTGTAAACAACGAAGATATAGAGTTATTGAAAGCAATAATGTATTATTCAGAGACAAGTAATTGTAAAATCTTTAGAGGGAAGTCAAAAATCAAGATAAATAACCCTATAATATGCTTTAACCTAAAAGACCTTGGAAATGATTTAAAACCACTTGCTATGGAAGTAATATGTGATCTTATATGGCTTCGCATATGTAAATCAAAAGAGA
>CADCOW010000171.1 GCA_902803205.1 uncultured Eubacteriales bacterium
CAAGTCCGCCTACCAGCTCTGGTTTATAACCAACTATGGAGACTTAGCTCAGTTGGTTAGAGCAATCGGCTCATAACCGATCGGTCCTGGGTTCGAGTCCCTGAGTCTCCACGATGGAGTGCATAAGCACTTCTTTTTTTATGTTTTTTAAATAAATATTTCTAAAAATGTTAATAATATTAATTAAAAATGATATAATTAAATAATATTATACAAGGTAGGAGAATTATGATTATAAACGACAACAACATTATGAAATTTTTACATAAGGTTTATGAGGAGATTTGCAAATTTGCATTTGACAATAATTTAAATGAAGAAAGTATTGAAAACATTATTCAAGAACTTATATCAGTAGATAAGTTTTCTATGAATAGAGAAGAAAAATAATAAGTATAAGAGTGAGTGTGATAGTGATTATATTCTGATGTATAGATTGAATCAAATAAAACTTAATATTTACCATAACGAAGATGAACTGAGGAAGAAGATAGCGAAGGTAGTAGATGTGGGTGTAGATGACATTGATTGGACTACACTCATTATTTTGCATAAGTCGATTGATGCCAGAGATAAGAAAAATATTTTATTTGTTTACAATGTAGCGTTTGATTTTGTAAGTGATTCTGAAGGAGTTAATGGTATCAAAGAAGTGAGTGATGGTGTAGGGGCGGATATCATCCGCCCAAAAACTAAAATAAGTTTTAAGCACCAAAAATTAGAAAAGTATGAGCCAATAGTTTTTAATCCTATTATAAAAAATGTTAAAGGAAAATATAAAAGTGATATTGTAAATACTTTATTGGACAAAGAAAGTATAGTATCTTCAAATATAAATGTGGATGTAAATAAAGTAGTTAGACCTATAGTTATAGGCTTTGGTCCTGCAGGAATATTTGCAAGTTTTATATTAGCCCTTAATGGTTTAAAGCCAATTATAATAGAGAGAGGAAAGAAACTTGAAGATAGAACAGAGGATGTAAAAGTTTTTTTTGAAACTATGGAACTTGATGAAGAGTCAAATGTATGTTTTGGTGAAGGTGGAGCTGGTGCATTTTCAGATGGAAAGTTGAATACGAATAATAAAGATAAAACTGGTGTGTATAAATTTGTGCTTGAAACTTTTGTAAAGTTTGGTGCTGATAAAAAAATTTTGTATGAAAATATGCCACATATTGGTACAGATAAACTGGTAGATGTAATTAAGAATATAAGAGAAGAGATATTGAAACTTGGTGGTGAGATACATTATAATACAAAATTTTGTATAAAAGATGGGCTTATGAAGTTTATAAGTGAAGATTCTGATGTAACTTCTATAATTCTTGGAGGTGATAAGCATAAAATTTATGGAAGTGGAGATAATGATATTACTACTGATATGCCTGTAATTTTAGCGATAGGGAATAGTAGTAGAGATACTTTTAGAGATTTGATAGAAAATGGTTTTGATGTGAAAGCAAAACCTATTGCTGTTGGTTATAGGATAGCACATAAACAAAGTTTTATAAATGAAGCACAATATAGTATAACAAAAAAAGTTAAAGATACTGATAAACATATAGTATATGATGAGGATACAAAAAGTGTTGATAAAATTCTCGGTCCTGCTACTTATAAACTTACTTATGATGTGGGAAATGGACATTCGGTATATAGTTTTTGTATGTGCCCTGGTGGATACATTATAAATTCATCAAATAAAAAAGGTATGCTTTCTATAAATGGTATGAGTTATAATGATAGAAGTGGAAAATATGCTAATTCAGCGATAGTTGAGACAATCGGCCTTAATGATGTCTTAGGTATATCTCATAATATTACTAACAATGTAAATAGTTTAAATGAAGGCTCAAAAGAAGAGCAAATTAAAGAATGTTCGCCATTACAGATGATTGAGTTTCAAGAACAAGTAGAGAGAAAGGCATTTGAACTTGAGAAAGGATTTATTCCTTATGTTGCAAGTTTTGGTAGTGACATTTGCAAAGATGACTTGTTTAAGGGCCAAGCAAAATACTGTGAAAAATTAAAGTCGGTGTATGAAGAGTGTGGGCTTAAAATTGATATAAATAAAGATATTGAGGAAGCATTAAAGCATTTTAATAAGATAATACCTGGCTTTTTTGAAGGGAATCTTGAAAATAACTCTTATGAAAGTAAAAACGATATTGAAAAAGATGGAAAACAGCAGTATGTGATAGCAGGGGTTGAAACTCGGACAAGTAGTCCTGTAAAACTTGATAGAGATGAGAATTATATGTGCAATGTGAAAAACTTTTATCCTTGTGGAGAAGGCTTAGGTCATGGTGGTGGTATTATGTCTTGTGCAGTAGATGGTATAAATGTGGCAATTAAAGTAGTTAAAAGAATATGTAGTGTGTAGGGAACTTTTAAAAGGGAGAATTTGCACATAAAATAAGGGTAAAAGAAGACTTGTGGAATAAAAATGATAAATCTTGCATAAAAACAACCACTATATATAGTGGTAAAAAAAGTGTTGAAAATACTTGACTTTTTAAAAATTTGTATTAAAATATATGAATAGAGTGCCTAAAATTAAGGTCTCAATGTCTATATATAGGAGGATATTATGAACAAAGCTGAATTAATAGGAAAAATAGCAGAAGCAACAGGATTATCTAAGAAAGAGAGCGAGGGTGCTATAGATGCATTTGTAAATACTATTCAAGATGCACTTAAGAAAGATGATAAGGTTGCAATAGCAGGATTTGGAACATTTGCAGTATCTAATAGAAAAGCAAGAACTGGTAGAAATCCACATACTGGTGAAGAAATAAAGATTGCTGCATCAAAAACTCCAAAATTTAAACCAGGAAAATCATTTAAGGAAATGATGAACTAATTAATGCGACTTGATAAATATCTAAAAGAAGCACGAATTATCAAAAGGCGGACAGTAGCTAATGCACTTTGCGATAACGATAAGGTGCTTGTAAATGGAGTCGTAAAAAAGGCATTTTATGAAGTAAATCTCAATGATAAAATCACGATAAAATATGGGGATAATGAGATTATCCATGAGGTAAATGTATTGCCATATGAAAGAAAGAAGAAGTAGGGGCGGCGCCGTAGTATTTTCTACTACCAAACGAATGATAATATTAATTATAATTTTTACTATAACTATTGCCATTTTTTTTGCTAAAGAATTGTTAAGTGACAAAAAATCTGAATATGCAAGAAAGATAAATGAAGCTGAAAAACTTGAAATAGCGATTAAAGATGAAGAAGATAAGGCTTCAAAGCTTAAAAAAAATGATAACAAGGCATTTGGGGATGAGGAAATGGAGTCGCTTGCTCGGTCTGAATTAGGTCTTATTAAAAGAGATGAAATAGTCATAAAGCCAAATTAATATAAAGGGTGCAGATGCATCCTTTTTATTTTTAAATATGTAGTTAATATGTGACTTTTTAAAGCTTCTTATGCTATAATAAAGGATATGCATCATATATTTATAAATGAAAATGAAATAGATTTGCCAAGTAAAAGTATAGTGATTGATAGTGATAGTGAAAACTATAATCATTTAGTAAAATCGCTTAGAATTGAAAAAGATGAAACTGTACTTTGTTCAGTAGATGGATTTGTGTATCCATATGATTATAGGGCAGTTGTGAAAGATATAAATAGTGAAAGCATACACTTATCAATAGAAGAAAATGTGGTTGCAAATGAATTGCCAATTATAATAAATCTATATCAAGGTATAACAAAATTTGATAAATTAGAATTTATAATTGAAAAAACTGTGGAACTTGGGGTCTATAGTATAAATCCAGTAGCTACAGAATATTGTATAGCAAAGATTGAAGATAAAAAAATTGACAAGAAGATTGATAGGTTCAATAAGATTTCAAAATCTGCAGCAGAACAAAGTAAAAGACATATTATTCCAAAAGTAAATGAACCTATAAGTTTTAAGCAGATGATTGAAAATATAAAAGATTTGAAATGTGATGAGAACAAATCTACCATTAAAACTTATAATTTATTGTTTTATGAAAATGCAGTTGGAATGATAAAAACAAAAGAAAGAATTGGTGAAATCGTAAAAAACTTAATAAACAAAAACAATGATAAGATAGAAGTAAATGTAATAATTGGACCAGAAGGCGGATTTTCTGAAAAGGAGATTAGTGTTGCAAAGGAAAATGGGGTAGATATTTTATCACTTGGCGACAGGATTTTAAGGACTGAGACAGCTACGATAACTGCGATATCTATACTTATGTATGAATTTAATGCTATATTTTTGCAAAATTATGAAAGTTGTGATACAATAATTAATTAACAAATATAAAATATTAGAAAGGAGTAAGTATAATAAGTTTTAATTTTATAACTGTATTATACAAGAATAATATGATAGTCGGATTTAAGGGTGAAGAGTCAAGACTCAAAAATTTATATAAGGAACTTGGGCTTAAAGAAGTAAAGGTAAATTCTTTTGAAGATATTATTAATGCTCTTGGTGAAAATGATGGGAATACTGTACTTACAAATTACAATGAGATTATGGTATTTGAACAACCTACTGCTGATTTGATTGAAAAAAGAGGTGCAATCATAAAGATGCTTGAAGGAACAAATAAAAAAGTATATTTGGCACTTACTAAAAATGACCCAAGTCTTGATAAAGTGCCACTTGATTATCATATATGCACAAAGGTAGTTTCAAATGATAAAAAATTTTTAGAAGACATTTTCGGTTTTGTAAATACTGACCTTCCTTATAGTGGAAAGTTAGCTGATGATGAGTATGCTGTGAGAGCTCATAATGATATTAGAGCAGAGGCAAAGAAAATAAGTGAAGTGAAGAAGCTTATAAGATAGTTTTTAGAAAAAAGGAGTTGAATATGGAAAATCGTTTTTTTAAAATGTCAGAAGTAGCAAAGGAAGACCCGAAGCAAGCACTTAAAACTATGTTTTGTAATACTGATTCGTCATCAGCATCTATATGGGTAGTAAAGCCAGGTCAAGAAGTAAAAACTCACAAGCACCCAAATTCAGATGATATATGGATAATAATTGAAGGTGAAGGAGATTTCCACCCAGAGGTAGGTAAGGATGTGCATGTAAGTGCAGGCACAGTTGTCTACAATAAAAAAGGTGAATGCCACGGCATAACAAATAATACTGATAGGGACTTGAAGTTTATAGGTGTGATAGCACCACACCCAGCTGAGTATGTGGCACTGCCATAGAAAAAAATAATAAAGATAATTTTTAATAGGTGAGCTCATAAGTTTTGATGCTCACCTATTTTAATATAAATACTTTAAATATAAATGAAATGTTAAGAGATAGCTAATATATATTATTATAATGATATAAGGACTAGTAGAAATAATTGAATCAACCAAAGGTGGAGAAGTACCTCGCTATTTTGTTATCACTATACAGACTTATGTATAATTTTATAAAATTTTACAAAAATTATTGAGAATTTTTTAAAATTTTTCAAATCCTACTTGTAAAAATACTATAGATATGATATAATAGCCAAAATGGTTGATTATAGTGCAAAAACAACGGGTGAAAACTTCTTATATAATGAAACTAAGACTTTGGCATCTTATTTACTGGATGGCGAAGATTTTGATGCGCTTAAAAAGCGAAATATTGATGAAAATCTGATAATGTACAGAAAAGAGAAGGCTATTGCAAGGGTTAATGCTCCGATTTTTAGGAGATTAGCCTTTTTGATGGAAAAGGATATACTTAAAGATTTCGTTTATGAGGACATAAGCACTAGTAAATATATTTTGTTATATGCTGTAATGAAGACTGACAATCTAGTTAAGGATTTCATATTTGAAGTATATAAGAAAAAAGTGTTAGAAGACTTAGAGTATATAGAAAAAAAAGACATGGATGACTGGTATCAAGAAAAGATGATGATGAGTGAAACTTTGAAGAATGTAACTATTGCGACTGAAAACAAACTTAAGCAGGTAATATTCAAAATATTGCAAGATGCAAATTTAATAAAAAAAGAAAAAAATAGATTTAAAATAATCAAACCATCACTTAAATCAACATTTGTAGATTTACTTGATAGCAAAGGGGACATAAATTTTGCAAAAGCTATAGGAGGACTTGTATGAGTAAAATAAAATCAACAAAAGAACGAATGCAGAAACTTAGGCAAATGATAGAGAGTAAAACAATAAATAAATTAGAAGGACTTGGCGGTGAAATAAACTTTTGGATATTTGATTATGACCCTGAAGAAGAATATTATATAAGAGAGAATATTAATGATTTTATAAATGATAAATATGATGTGCAAGTATATAATATTTATAAAATAATAATAGAAATACTTGAAGAAAAAGGATATTTAAAAAAAGTTATTGATTATGAAAAGAAGAAGGGTATTGATAAAGCAAATGATGCTATAAGAGATGCTTTAGAAATTAGTTCTAACAATGACAAAATAATTAAGTATATAAAAGAACATCAAGAAGAAGATAAGACAGTAATACTAACTGGAATAGGAGATGTATATGGAATTGTGAGACCTCACACAATATTAAATAATTTGCAATCTGTAGTTGAAAGAAATCCACTAATTATGTTTTATCCAGGGATTTATACAGGACAAGAGATAAAACTTTTTGGTAAAACAAATGAGATTGTAAATAACAATGAAGGCATAGAAAGCAATAATTATTATAGAGCATTTAGATTTGAATAATGTTAACGGAGAAAACAATTATGAAGTTAAGAGATTTTTATAGCAAAGAAGTAGATAGAGATATACAAGGTGTTATAAAAGTAGATAGTGAAGAATATCAAGAACAAGAGCTGTCAGAGTATGTTGTAACTAAAGAGCTGAATAAGCATTTTATGAATTTTTATGACGCATTTATTAAAAGTATCAATGTTCCAACTGAAAAAATGGGTGTGTGGATATCTGGTTTTTTTGGAAGTGGTAAATCACATTTCTTGAAAATATTATCATATTTACTTGAAAATAAAGAAATCAAATTAAAAGATGGCGGCACGAAGAAAGCAGTAGATTTTTTTGATGATAAGATTGATGATACGATGTTGCTTGCCAATATTAAAAAAGTTGGAAGTTTCAACAATGAATGCATCCTATTTAACATAGATACTAAGGCTGATAGTGGTGGTGATAAAAACAAAATATTACAGGTGTTTGAAAAGGTTTTAAACGAAGCACAAGGTCTTTCAAATATTCCACATATTGCAGATCTTGAGAGATATCTTATAAAACAGGGTAAGTATGAAGAGTTTAAAGATAATTTTAAAAAAGCATCTGGTGAAAGTTGGAAAGTGCTTAGATCAGATTATATTTTTAATAGAGATGAAATAATAGATGCATATAGCAAAACTTTATGTAAGACAAAAGAAGAAGCTGAAAATTGGATAGATACAGCTAAAGAAGAGTACACATTAAGCATAGAAAAGTTTGCAAGCAGGGCGCTTGATTATGTAAAAACCAAAGATAAAAATTATCATTTGATATTTTTAGTTGATGAAATAGGTCAATATATAGGAGATGACAGAAATCTTATATTAAATTTGCAGTCAGTAGTTGAAGAACTTGGTGTTCTTTGTCAGGGCAAAGTATGGGTAGTAGTTACTTCACAAGAAGCTATAGATGATGTTGTAAAGATTAAAGGTGATGATTTCTCAAAAATACAAGGTAGATTTGACACAAGACTCTCTATGTCTTCAAGCGATATAAGGGAAGTAATTGAAAAAAGAATCTTAGATAAAAAAGAAGATGCGAAAGCGACTCTAGAAGAAAAATACAAACAAGATGGCGATATTATTAAAAATCTTTTATATTTCAACAATGCATCTACTATACGATTATATAATGATGAAATAGATTTTGCAAAAGATTATCCATTTGTACCTTATCAATATGAAATGTTGCAGTCTGTATTTGAAGGCATAAGAAAAAAAGGATATGCAGGAAAGCATCTATCAAGTGGTGAGAGGTCACTTCTTGGTGCATTTAAGCAAGTGGCTGCAAAAAATGGTGATAAAGAACTTGGGTTCCTTGTGCCATTTTATGAGTTCTTTGATACGATAGAAAAGTTTTTAGAGCATCAGATAATTATAGTATTCAATAAAGCAAATGATTTAGTAAGAGATAATAAACTTGATGAATTTGATATAAATGTTTTGAAAGTATTGTTCTTGTTAAAAAATATAGATTTTGTGGAGCCTAATATAGATAATATTGCGACTTTGTGCATAGATAATATCAAGAACGATAAGTCCGAAGTAAAAGAAAAAGTAGAGGCATCACTTAAGAAACTTGAGAAGGAAACCCTTATACAAAGAACTAATGATAGTTATGTATTCTTGACTGATGATGAACAAGAGATAAATAGAGAAATAAAAAAATATATACCTGATTCAAGTGAAAAAATTACTTTTTTTAAGAACAATATACTTGATGCACTATATAGTGATATAAAATATTCCTTAAATAAATCAAAACCATTTCCACTAAAAAAGTCAATAGATGATAATACATTTACAGCTGACTATGATATAGGTATTAACTTTATCACATCTTATAGTGGCAAAAAACTTGATGATATCAAGATGGAGTCAGCACTTCATCCAAATATGTTATATGTCAATATTGATGTTAGCGGAAGAATAGACCAAGATATAGAGAATATTTTGCAAATAAAAAAATATTATGCAGACAAATCAAACTTTATAAAGAACGAGCAAGTAGCCTTAATATTAAAAGCTAAAAGAGATGATGCTGATAGAGTAGAAAAAAGCATAAGAGATAAGTATATAGATATTTTATGTGCAGCAGATATGATAATCGCTGGTGATATACAAGTTGTAAATGGATCAACATTTAAATCAAGGGTTGATGAAGCATTGAAAAAACTTGTTCAAAATGTCTATATGAAATTGTCATATATTGAAGTTTATCACAATACATCAGACATAAAAGATTTATTTTATACTAAAGAGAAAACAGTTATAGAAATAATACCAAATAAGTTAGCATATAATGAAATTAATGAATATGTTAAAGAGAGAACTACGAGCAGCATACAAATTAGCATAAGAGATATGCTTAAGAGATTTGGCGATGCCCCATATGGATGGAGTGATGAGGAGATACTTTATCAAATAGTATTGCTTTTGAAAAATGAAAAAATATCATTATATTTTTCTGGTGAAAACTTGTCTAGAGATGATGATAATACATTTACAAAAATTACAAATAGGGCATATTATGATAAAACAACAATTAAAACACGACAAAAAGTGGATGATAAACTTATAAATGACTTAAAAGAAGTAGCAAGAGTTGCTTTTAATAATACTGGTCTTTCAAGTGAAGAAGATGATATGGTCAGAGAATTTAAAAATGAGTGTCTGAATAAGGCGATAGAAGAGTTAAAGGTAATTAATGTATCATATCAAAGTAATGGAGAATATAAATATCCAGGTGAAGATATTATAAAAAGTGCTCTAGTTATGCTTAATGACTTAAGAAATATATCTGACAATGTTTTGCTTTTTGGTGAAATATCAAATAAAAAAACAGAAATAATAAATATATTTGATAAGATAACATATATCAAAGAGTTTTTCGGAGAAGATAATAAGGGGCGACAAAAGGAATTTTTTGACAGAGCTGTAAATGCTATAAAAATATATGATAATAATAAAATGTATTTATCTGATGATAGTGAATTAAATTCAACTTACGACCTTATTATAAGTATTTTGAAAAGTGTAGAACCATATAAAGATTTACCGAAGTTAAACCTTATCACAAAGGATTTAATAAATCAATTGGGCAAAAAGTATGACGAAATATGCAAACCTACACTTGAAGTAATAGATGAAAATGTGGAATTCATTGAAAAGTATTCTAATGAAAATGGTGTAGACGACGGCATAAAAAATAAATATATATCTATATTAAATAATGCAAAAA
>CADCOW010000172.1 GCA_902803205.1 uncultured Eubacteriales bacterium
AGGAAGGTTATATTATCAAATAAAAATAACAAACAAAGGGAAAATATATGTTAAACCAAAGTTTAAAATAAAAAATGCTGAAGGATTGGTTATGGAAGTATTTATGGAAAGGTATCCAGATTTATCAAATTTAAATGAAAATGAAATTACTGAAGGGTACATTGTGGTATCCGATCAAGAGTATAGTGATACTTATGAATTGATAATAGAACAATAAAATATTAAAAAATGAGATTAGAAATTATATAAAATATTTATAAAAAAGGATGATCGTTGCATCATCCTTTTTGATTATTATCAGAGGCAATTAATGATTACTCTTTATTTACCTCTTTTTTAAATAGTTAATTTGATAATTATTCTCTATTACATAGATGAATGTTTATTGACAGCAAACGGTGATTGTGATAAAATATGAAAAAGTTATATAATTATGATAAATTATGAAAATATTATTAAATTATGAAAAAATTTACAAATTATGATTGGAGTGTAAATTAATGAATAATCCATTCTCGCTTTCATTTGGAAGGGAACCTAAAAACTTAATAAAAACCTATGAGCAATTTGATATAATAAAAGATTGTTTTTTAATGGAAGATCCTACAACAAATACATATTTGATAACAGGGGTTAGAGGGTCGGGAAAAACTGTATTGCTCACAAGTTTGCAAAAGTATTTTGATGGTTTGAAAGATTGGATAGTCGTGGATTTAAATCCAGAGATAGATATGTTAGAGTATTTGGCAAGTAACATTTATGAAAAAAGCAAAGTTAAGTTCAAGTTTATTAAAACTGAATTTAGTTTTTCGTTTAAAGGAGCATCAGTATCAATTGCAGGAGAAAAACCTATATCAAATGTTGCAACTTTATTGGAAAAATTATTTGATATAGTTAAAAAGAATCAAAAAAAAGTTCTTATATGTATAGACGATGTTTCAAGTAATGCAAATGTAAAAGCATTTGTGCAACAATTTCAGATATTGTTAAGACGTGATTATCCGATTTTTTTATTGATGACGGGCTTATATGAAAATGTTAGAAATTTACAAAATGAAAAATCATTAACATTTTTATATCGTGCACCGCAGATACGAATGAATAATTTGAGTTTAATAAGTATAGCGGAGTCATTTGAAAAAGAGCTGGGTGTGGAGAAAGAAGATGCAATAAAAATGTCTAAACTTACAAAAGGTTATGCATATGCATATCAAGTATTGGGGTATATATTATTTGATGAAAATAAAAAGAAACTAGATGAAGACATTATAAGTAAGTTTGATACTTATCTAAGGGAATATGTTTATGAAAAAATTTATTTTGACTTACCAAATAATGAAAGAGAGATAATTGTTGCTCTTGCAAGCTCTAAAGAAAATAAAATTTCAGAAATCATTGATTCTATACAAATGAGTAGAGAAAAAATATCACAATATAGAGATAAACTAATTAAAAAAGGAATACTTATAAGTACTGGTTGGGGTAAGTTAGAGTTTGCACTGCCACGATTTAAAGAGTATGTGCTATTGCAAAAAGATTTTGATTAAAAAATTTGTAAATGAAGGATAACTATTAATTATGAAGAGTTTCAATGAGTCAATTGAAGTTTTACTTTTGATGCCTCAATCGCATAGTGTGCTGTGGCAACTATACTATCATTTGCTGCAAATACAATCAGATATAATTGTATCACATTTGGGCTGGTAGTTGCATTGTTTGAAGGTGTTTTGTAAATTTCGATGGAAATGAGATTGCATCGTATTTTAATCAGTAAAAGAGCCATTAGGTCAAAAAATCTTGTTTTTTAGTAAAAATTAAGTTAAATAATCATTGCAAATATATAAAAAATGTTGTAAAATAAAGTGAATTATTCTGAACTGTTAAAATTGTTTAAATAATAGGATGAATAATAGGACAAATAATAGGATATATTGAGGTATACTTGTATGGATAGAATGGATGAAAAATTTACTTCTATAACTGAAGCTAATCGAAATTTTTCAAAAGTAGTAAAAAAATGCAAAGAACTTGGAGAGGTTATTATTTTAAAGAATAACAAGATGGTGTTTTCTGTGAAAAGCCTTGATTTTAATTTTGAAGAGATGGAAATTACAGATGAAGAAAAATTTGAAATAGCAAGTAAAAGAGTTTTGAAAAAATATCATAAAGCATTTGAGGAATTAGCAAAATGATAAAAATTGAGAATGAAAAAGTTCTTTTGCTTCATCAATTGCTAATTGAAGAAACTGGTGGAGAACCAAATATAAGAGGTATAAAGTTGCTTGATAGTAGTATCCAGCAAGTTTATCAAACTTTTGATGGTAAAGAACTGTACAAGACAAAAGAAGAAAAAGCAGCGAGGCTTGGTTATGCTCTTATATCTAACCACGCATTTGTCGATGGAAATAAGAGAATAGGAATGTATGTCATGCTTACATTTTTAGAATTAAATGGAGTTAAAACAAATTTTACAAATGAAGAAATTGCAAGTATGGGTTATAAATTAGCTGAATCAAAGATGACTTATGAAGAATTATTAGAAGAGATAAAAT
>CADCOW010000173.1 GCA_902803205.1 uncultured Eubacteriales bacterium
AATAACTTATAAGATAAGTATAAATAATGATAAAAATATGTAATGCAGGGAACAATTTTTTAGACCCTGCATTTTTATTTCATTAAAAAAAACATATATGTCTATATAATGTCCATACATGAATATATTAATGTTTAATATGTCTACTTTTTGAAGTTTAGGTATAGGATCATATAATTGTGGTTGGCATACTTGGAATAATATTCAAGGAACGATTATTTTAAATTATAGTGCCTATGATAACAATGAGAGAAAATGGACATGTGCAAATGCAACATCAGGAGCTTCAAATGATTCAAGTATAGTAGAGTATTGTATAGATTATGAGAATAGAAATAATTTAAATTCCGATGCTAGAACTGAATCTTCAGCTATTCGTCAAAATTATGGATCGCAATTTCAAATTTTTAATGCTCGAACAGGTACAAATACTGGTGAGGGTCAAGATACAGCTAATTCACCAGCGTTATCATTAAAATTTAAAACTCCTAAAATATTAACATTTAAGAACAATGAAATGTATAATGTTAGCGCTTCAAAGTTTATTAATGAGAAAGTTGCTGTTTATGCAGGTGTGCCGGTGACTCGTTTGCCTAAAAATGGTAAATTAACTTTAAAGTGGAAAGCTACTGCTAAGAGTTTGAGTGCAGGTACAACTAGTGCTGAAAATATAAAAGTTGCTTTTAAAACAAAACAATTTAAAAATGGAACAATTGATGCTGAAGATAGCAATGATATAGTATATAAAAAAGATGATGCTGAATCTGCAACAATTTATACTTCGGAGTTTGAAATATATGATGCTAAACTTGATGGGACAACGGTGTTATATGTAAAATGCACCCCTACTAATACTACTTTATATGTTAGATTTGAATTAGTTGATATTCCAATATTTGTTGGATAATAAGTGAAAGGTGGGTCATAACATGAAAAAGGATTTAAATAAATTAAAAATGTGCACAAATAGTATAAAATCATTTTTAGTTCTTTTACTAGTGTTTATTTATAGTTTAAATACATATTCTGCAGTTGTATCTGATAATGATGGATCAGCATTTATTACAAAAGCTGAATATGATTCATTAAAAAACAGTTTTCAATCCCAATTGGATAGTTATAATACTCAACTTGATTATAAGATAGATAGTGCAATTGCAGGTTATTTAGCTGGTATAAAAGCCGGAAGATCAGTTATGCTTGAGAATTATGTGGAAAAATTATATTCACAAAATAAATGGGCTAATTCTTTTGCTGATAAATCATCTCCAATTGCCGGATCCAATAATAATAAATTTACTAAAGGTGGTTGGTGGCTTTTTTGGGTATATGGTTGGAATACAGTTGCCAGCACTGTTAATGGACAATGTAATTTAGCAAGTAATCACTATGCCGCACATGACTTGGCTTTGAATCCTTCATCAGTAGAATCACTCAAGTGGTTTGTAAAAGGATATGAATTAAATGGAAATAAGTATTATGGTCCATATGATAATAAATTATATAATATTAATCAATTTGTTTATATTCAAAGAATAATAAGTACATGGAACAATGGGTCAACGACACATAGTGCATCTAGTAGAATTTGGATAGATCAAACATTTGATTTAACTGCTTTGTCTGTGCCTGGGACCACTAATGCTGGATCGTATAATGCTGGATGGGTTAACTTTGATAATATTCAAGGAACTATAATACTTAATTATAGTTTATATGGAGATAATAAAAGACAATGGGCTGCTATGAGTTCATCAGGAAGTTGCGATACAAGTTCTACTTACAATTATTGTATTGATTATGATAAACAAAACGATTTGACAGAGAGTGGCAGTGAAAACACAAGATTTGCTAGCACATATGGTTCGCAGTGGCAAGAATTTAATCCAAGAGTTCCTTCAAATGGTGTGTCAGAGGGTAAAGCCAATGTACCAAAGTTCACATTGAATTTTAAAACTCCAAAAGTTTTGTCTTTAAGAAATGTTGATTTATACAATTGGGTAGCATCTGAGTATATTGGAAAAAGAGTTCCTATGTATGCCGGTATACCTATGACAAAAGTTCCAAAGAAAGGAAAAATCAAATTTAATTTTCACATTGAAGATTTGGCTTTGGCTGATGATACGCCAAAAACCACAGATAATGCAACAATTGCAGTTAAAGCATCAGAGTTTTTAAATACTGAAATAAATTCTGAATCTACTTTATTATTTTATGCTGAAAATTGTAAACAAAATGTCAATTACACAGCAGAATTTAATATTGATGTAGATAAGGATACTATATTATATTTAAAAGCGACACCAAATAATTCAGCGTCATATGTAAGATTATTTATAGATGGAAATCCAACTTATACTATGGAATAGTGAAATAAGAAAATTAGGGGATGGGGTATATTATTTGAAATCTGTGACACCTTTTAAAATGGCAATGTTCAAGCAGTTTTATTATATTATTTTTAATCAGAATCAGGTTTTTGCAAATCGCAAAGACCTGATTTTTTGTAATATTATATTAGATATGTTATAATATCATTAACACAGCAATTTACTAAATATTATTTATTAACAAGATAATTAGTAGTAACAAAAAAGGTTACAAGAATTGTTGAGCTTGCAAATACTACTCAATAATGATGTCTTCATGGTGTTTGTAAACAACAAGAACTTTTGTAAAGAGTTTTAATAATAATCTTGCAGGACAACAAATTAAATGTATTAGATAATCAAATTTAAAAATATTTGCCGAGTGACTTTAATAAAATTGAAGCAGTAGATGTGCTATGTGAATTACACGATGAAACTATAGTCAACGTTTAAATACAACTTGAAAAAGAAAATAGGCATGAAAAAAGAACATCTTAAGAAAAGTGAGACAGAAAAGATAGTTGCCATTATGAAATTAATTGATATTTTTATTTCGTTGATGCAGTTGTCGCAAGTTAACGAGATGTATTATAATAAAATACAAAGTTAAGACTATAAAAAGAATATAAGATGGTTATTTTAATATATAAGCATTGATGATTTGTGTCATATTTATTGCAATAATTTTCTTAGCAGATTATATTCAAGGCATATTAAGAATATACTCTATATGGGTTTAATGTAATTATTGAAGTAATGGAACAAAGGATATTAAGATGTATGAAAAAAAAATAGTAAAGAAAAAAAGATATTTAAAATCAAAAATATTAGTAAAGTGTTTAATGATTTATCTAAAATGCTTCTATGCATATCAACAATATTTAGTATAGTATATTTTTTATGCAACATACTATATAAATATCATACAAAAAATGTTCTTTCACATGAGTATGCAATTCCAATTGAGTATTTTGATGCGGATATACTATATAAAGTTATTAAAGTTTTTGTGGATTTAATTGTAGTAATGCTTCCAGTATTGTTAATATACTTTATGGTTTATTATTCTAT
>CADCOW010000174.1 GCA_902803205.1 uncultured Eubacteriales bacterium
ACGATTTAGCAAACAGTTGCTTTCACAGTCTTCGCTTGCGATTAAATTAAAATATTCTAATAAATTTGTGTTAAACTTTTCTTTAAACTTTTCAGTTACTGGACAGTCATCAAAATTGGTTCGAGATTTGTTGAACATTGACATAAATAATCTCTTATATGCATTAAACTCCAGTTGTTTGATTACCAAATTCCCATCTGCAGTATCTTTATATTGGCTAAAATTTATGTAATTATTATTTACAAATCTTCTTAATTTTTCTGGATAAATATTATTTTTTAAATAGTCAATATACTTATTTCTTTCTATTTTGTCTGATATGTTATATGAACTAATTTTTTTGTTAACATCATAAGATTTATTCTTTATTTTTACAATTATAATTAATCCTAAAATTATAGTTAATATTATTATAATTATCATTTTACTTTTTCTATTTCCCATTACCATAACCTCCTTTTACTCTTACCACAGTTTTATATGCAATTTTTCCATTATCATTCGCCATATTATAAAAATATCCACTTGTTTCATTTTGTACATATTTTTTTATTAAGTAATATTGTTTATGAATTATTCCCCATCCTACATATTTATTATTTCCAATATAAAAATCAACATTACCATTTCCACACAACAAATCTCCTTCCTGAAGCTGGAATTGTTTATGTCCTTTGTGTTCCTTGTCATATATATTTTCATCTCCATTTTCATCCAAAATATGTATCTCAAATTTATCACTTTTTAATAATTTATCAAGAAATGTACTCTCAAACAAAAAATCTGTTGATTTTGTCTCCCATAAATCTATTCCATATGCTATTCTTTCATCTTGTTTTTTTTCTTTTAATATTTCTTTATTTATATAATGATAGTCCACATAGTGGATATGAAACTCTAACTCACTTCGTTCCTAAGAGTTTCATTATACACCGCTGCTGCAAATTTTGAACTATCATCTACTACACAATAGTTTTTCCATTCTTTTTTAATTTTTTAAATGCAATAAGGAAACTACTTGCACACCATCTTCTCTTGTATAACTTGCATTTGATAAAGCACAAATTACTATGAGTTTTGTTGGTGGTTCCTTGCCATCTTTTATAATATTATTTTTAAATTTAAAAAGCGATTTTACAGCTTCATCAATTTGATTTGCTCCAAGTTTTATTTCTATTGCCACATAACTTCCATCATCTAATTCACAAATTGCATCTACTTCATTGTTTTGATAATCATGATAATGATATATTTTAAAGTTATTATATTCTGCATAAGTTAATAAATCTCTATAACACAAACTCTCAAACAAAATTCCTACTGTATTCAAATCTTTAAGTAATTTTTCTTTAGTTAATTTTAAAATTGCACAAGTTATTGATGGGTCTGTAAATCGAATCTTCCTGCTAATTCTCACTCTTGTACTTGATCTAATCTTTTGTGAAAATGGTTCAATATTTTCCAAAAGATACAAACGCTCTAATATATCAATATAATCTGCCACTGTTTCTTCATTTATTGAATTTCCATTATTATTTTCACTTAAATCTTTTACCAAAGTATTATTACTAACCATTGAATTATCATTTCGTGCAAGTGATTTAAGTAGCAAATTAAACTTTTGTCTATTCCGCCTTTTGCCATCAAAATTAAAACTTTCTTCATCAAATATCGCGTCTATATATTCTTTAGCAACTTTTGAACATTCATTAATTTTTTTCCCAATGTTTATTGGCCACCCACCTATTAATATATAATCAATAATGCTTTCTAATGATATTTCTTCAAATCTGTTTTTCTTTATTTCTCCTTTACACAAATCTCTAAATGAAATATTCCCATTCGCATATCCCATTTCATATAGGGACATTGTTCTCATATTAATTCTTGCTATTCTTCCAGCACCTGTATGTTTAATTCCTTTCCTCTTTGGTGTTGATGAACCAGTTAATATAAAAATTCCTGTTTCATTTTTTTTATCTACACTAAACTTGACTGCATCCCATATAAGTGGAACATCTTGCCACTCGTCTATTAGTCGTGGGGTATCACCCGAAAGTGCAAGATTTGGATCTATTGTGGCAAGAGTTCTATTTGAAAAGTTACCGGTTGGATCTCCAAGATAAAACTTACTTTTTGAATGATATTCTCCAGTACTTGTTTTTCCACACCATTTTGGTCCTGAAATCAGTATGGCACCAAAATTATGCAAATATTCTTCGATTTTTTTGTCAATTATGCGATTTTTATAGATTTTTTTCATATTTTTATCTTAACATATACTATTATTTCTGTCAATAATCCGGCATATTTATATATTTTAATCTGGTATATTTGCTATTTCTAATCTTGTATTTTTTTTATTATTTGGAAGTAAGTATATTGGCACTGATTTTCTTTAGAAAACTCTAATTGTTTTATACTTTATTCATCTGTATAATCAAATACCACATCATCCACATTGCCGTCATTGTCAATGGTGTAGTGGAAGTGGTGGGTGTTTTGATATGTTGGTTCTGTGTTTTCAAAGTTGCCATATACTTCTACTGTAATCTCTTGTTTATCACGATTTAGCAAACAGTTGCTTTCACAGTCTTCGCTTGCGATTAAATTAAAATATTCTAAT
>CADCOW010000175.1 GCA_902803205.1 uncultured Eubacteriales bacterium
AAACATGGACAAACCCTTGATGCCATACAACATTTGACAAATATAGTAGTAAATAATGGAAAGAGTAGTAGAGTAAGAATTAGAATAGATAGTGAAAATTATCGTGATAAAAGAAATAAAACTCTTGAATCTCTTGCGAAGTCAGTAGCAAATATAGTTAGAAAGACACATAAAGATTATGAACTTGAACCTATGTCATCATTTGAAAGAAGAATTATACATTCAGTTCTTCAAAAAGAGAGAAATATAGAAACAACTTCTATTGGAACAGATAAAGAAAGACACGTTGTAGTTAAATATAGAAGATAAAAAATCATAAGTAAAAAACCCAGTTCAATAAAGAACTGGGATTTTTTTATAAATTTGAAAAGTAAGTCTTTTTCAAAATTTAATTTTTATAGCAGAAAAAATTTTTATTTAATATTAATTCTTCCTTCTCCATAAGGGTCTTTATATTTGTCAGGTATTTTTCCACCCAAGTCGTTTTTAATATAATCTACTATAACGGTATAATCTTCAGCAGAGCCCTCTTCAAGAATTGTACATCCATTAAATGCTGTATAGCCATCTCCATTATTAAGAGCAGTATATGAAATAGTAGAAAGTTTATATTTTTTCATTGGATCTACTGGTTCACCATTTATTTTTAAATTTTTAACTCTTCTTTCACCTTCAATACCTATACACATACCATTGACATCTGCTTTACAAGGATCTGCAATAGAAGTATCTAAATCAAAAGAAATTCCAGAAACATGTGGAAATCCACCACTTTCCTTTGGTGTTACATGGCAACCCCATTCTAAAGCATCAAGTATTTGTTGACCAGTAACTTCGATAAGGCAAAGAAGATTGCCAAATGGTTGAACACTAACAATATTAGAAATAGTAATATCTCCTGACTTAATGTTCTCTCTTATACCACCACCATTTATATATGCACAATCAGCACCAGTTTTAGTTTTATATGCATCTGCTACAAGATCACCAAGATTAGTTTCCATCCTTCTAATTATTCTAATAGGTTTTCCTGTACCATCTTTTGCTTCTGGATCATAAATATAAAGTGGAAAGTCAGTTGTGCCAATAATTTCTGACACTTTATTGCCGATTACTTGATTCTTTTGATCTATCAATTCACTAACAATATTGTTATATTTTATAGGTTCTGTTCCTTCTGCTGGCTGTTTATAAGTTAGCAATTCGTGTTCAATAGTTCCAGCAGGAGTAAAAGTAACAATACCTATACAAGATAATTTTGTACCAACTCCCATTCTAAATACAGTATTACCATTTTTATCTTTCATATTTACTTGGTCGGTGTCGTGACTATGACCATCAAGAAAAACATCAAAGCCATAAGTATTAGATATAATGTCCGTATATTTGTATGGACCTGAAGTTTCTTTTTCTCCAATATGTGCTACAGCAATAATATAATCAGCACCTTCTGCTTTTGCACTATTTATTGTTTCTTGAACTTTAGCATAAAGAGTTTCACCGTTATTTCCTTGTAAGAAATTATAAATGAAATTGCCATTTGAATCTTGGAAATATTTTGGTTTAGAAGTAGTTAAAGTATCAGGAGTATTTATACCTATAAAAGCAAATTTAACTCCATCAAATTCTTTGATTACATAAGGATTAAAAATAAGTTTTCCATCTTTGTTAAAGTTACAAGAAATATATGGATTTTTTAATTTAGAAGCATTATCCATAAATTGTTCCATTCCGTAATCAAAATCGTGATTACCAAAGGTCATAATATCATAGCCAGCAACATTTGCAATATCCATAAGGTCAGCACCTTTAGTTGTACTTGATAAAAGATTACCTTGAAGTAAATCACCATTGTCTATTAAAAGAGTATAATCACCTTTTGCTTCGTATTCTTTTCTTTTTTCATAGACACCTGCAAGAGTCCAGTTATCTTCTACACCAGCATGGATGTCACTTGTGACAAGAAGAGTAAGATTTTTTGTTAAGGTTGCTTTTTTTACTTCATTTGATTTTGAAGTATTTGTTGGTGCATTAGTTGAACAAGCGGTAAATAAAACTATAATAATTATTGTAAAAAAACTTAGGATGTGTTTTTTCATATTTCCTCCTAAACTATTGACACTTTTTTTTAATTCATTTTCACTTTCTTTATCAGTATTCAAATCAAAATTTATAGAATACTTATGTGGGATAAAGTCATTATTATTTTTCATTTAGTCCTCCAAAAAATCCTCCAACTCATCAGTCCTTTTATTATATATTTCATATAGTTCAATATTATTTTTTAAGTTAGCTTTATTTAAATCTTCAATAATATGGTTTCCAAATCCACTAAGACAAGCCATATCTCCTTTATAAGTGTTTCTATCAATTTTCATAATATAACGACATTTCTGATCATAATTCTTTGAAATAATATTATCAATTTTTTGAGCCTCTTCTTCAGAAATACCATCTTTAAATTTTATTGTCGCTATAGCATCATCCTCTTTAATTATTTTATCCATTACATTTAACATATTATTTACCTCTCTTTTATATATTATATCATCTAAAATAAAAAATACAAGCAACTATGAGTTTGAAAAAGTTATTTCCCCATACAAAATTTTGAAAAAATTTCATTTATTAAATCATCATTTATCTCTATTCCAAGAACTTGAGAAAGATAATTATAAGCATCTGTTAGGTCTATAGTCAATAAATCTTCTGGCATACAATTTTCTATAGAAGAAATAACATTTAAAAGAGAAACTTTTGCTTTTTTGATGAGAGAA
This sequence comes from uncultured Eubacteriales bacterium, assembly GCA_902803205.1. Classification (GTDB taxonomy): domain Bacteria; phylum Bacillota; class Clostridia; order Lachnospirales; family Lachnospiraceae; genus UBA3633. The sequence continues at coordinate 2,778 of CADCOW010000175.1, forward strand.
AGTTGTCTTTCATTTGATATAAAAATTTCATTATTAAAGTCAAGTTC
>CADCOW010000176.1 GCA_902803205.1 uncultured Eubacteriales bacterium
TTCAAATCTCTCTGTCTCCGCTTTCCTAAAAGGTTGAATACTCAGCATCATATTAAATGGTGTTGAAAATTCAACCTTTTTATTTTTCTAATAGTTGTTTAATTTTTCTCTGAGTGATTTATTTTAACAAAAAATTTGACTAAATTTTGTCTAAATAAAATAGGCAGTGCTGTATGAATTTGTCGTCACAATATTCATACAGTCTTATCCACCTATTAAGGAATTTTATATGAACTAATCCACACAAAGCAAAAAATGATTAAAAACTTTGTGATTCCTAATCAAAAAAGCTACACATCAAGTCAAATACTATAAATATTATTACTACTGCCAATACCCAATGATACCATTGCCACATATTGCACCTCAAAGTTATTGATAATAATGATTGAGTTATTATATGTTAAGACTTATCTTGCTAACCACTCTGTATGTTGAACTATTACCAGGTTGCACCCACCTTGCTACTCTATCTCCTATATCAATATGGGTAAAGTTTTGACCTTTATAAAGACCTATTCCACCTTTATCTTTAAGTAGTACATATTCAAAATATAATGCCACCGCTACTGGAGATATATTTTCAAACCTCAAATCTAATGCCATTCCTTTAAGATGATAAGAACTACTTTTCCCACCAACTTTTCTATTATATGATTCGGTTCTATAACCACTCAAAACAGTTCCGCGAGCATTAAAAAAGCAACGGGCATTTTCAGCAAGTTCAACTACTTCAGTATAGATAATTATTTTATCGCTACCATCTTTGCACGCAAATTCTCTCACTTGAAAATGAGGTGTTATATAAATGTTGCCATCTCTTTTTAATGAAAATTCTTTAATCATAACTGCGAGGGCAGGATTTGCACCTACGACCTCTCGGCTATAAACCGAACATTCTACCTACGGAACTACCTCGCAACCCTTTATCTTAATGGAGGGCATATTATTCTGGGCAAGGTAAAGCTAACCTTATCCAGTTATCAATTCTTTTCTTGGTATATAATCAGATGTTCCTTTTTCTATTCGTTCTAACTTATCAACCCACAACTTCATTTTGTGAAAGGTCATACCATCTTTTCTTGTTGTCTCATATGGACTAAAATCAGCCCATATCTTAACTCGGTCGCCATCCATTATTTTTTCAGTCAATTTTGTCTCAACCATTACGCAAGCGATATAACCCCTAATTGCTCTACCATTGTTATCTCTTCGCATTTTCTCAAGTAAGAATTTCACAAGTCCATTTTGTTTATCTTTATGGTGTATATATGATAAGTCTTTGACATATCCAGTTGCTACAACTTCGTATCTATGCACATCTTTCTCTTCACTTATTTCTTTAATTGTATTTAAACACTCTATCAAGTCCTCTAAATCTATGCTACTACCTTTGTTTGCATTGGCAATGACACCAGTAAGTTTATTTATAATTTTTGTTGTTTCAATCATTATGCTGGATTCTCTACTTTATTCTCTTCAGGGGCTTTTGTTTCTTCCATTGCCTCTTTACTTGCAAATTTCTTTTTGAAAATATTATAAATGTATCCACCAACCGATTCAGCACCAAATATTACACAGCCAAATATGCCAATTATAATTTGCCACATTTTGACTTCAGTTTCAGTTATCGGTTTTTTATACATAAAATACACACAAGCAATTATTAAGCCAATCGTCACAAACAATGCAACACCTATAAAAAATGCAATAAAATCAAATTTTGTATTTGATTTATTCATTGTTTGCATATCATCAAATACACACTTAATAGTTATAAGAGTTACTACTACACCACAATAAATTAGTATGAGTTTCCAAATGTTAAACAGTGCTGTTATATCAAATGTAGATGGCAAAAATGTAGCTATAACACTTATAATAAAAAATAGAATTGACGTGCCTATTGCAAGCCCATAGTGGGCGAACAAACATATCTTTTTCATCCCTATTGTTTCTATTGCTTCTTTAATCTTTGCCATTTTACACCTACTTTCTATTTATAAGCCACTTAATAATTTTATCATAACCGATTTGCGATGCTATTGCACAAGCACCGCTAAAAAATATACCTATAACTATAATTTGAGCTATATTTGCACTCTTAAATAATTCTGGTAATAATATGCATATTGAAACATATACAATAACACCAGCAATCGCTGATACCAAAGCACAAAATCTCTCAAGAACACCAAAGATTTTGATAACAACTTTCTCTGTTATCATATTTTTGATGAACTCAATTACAAATGGCATTACTACTGCCATAACTCCAAGTGCTGATACAAGCACTGTTAAAATCTCACTAAATTTTTCCATAATTACACCTCCTTACTTTCAATTTGTAAATCAAATGGGTATTTCCCTTGTTCTTCAATGGCTTCATCTCTTGTTTTAAATGGGTGTGCTTCAACCTTAAATGTGCTAAAGTGATTGCTGTCTACTAAATAGAGTTTTACCATTGGGTCTAAAATGTGATACAATACAAACATAATTATTCCTCCTTAAAAATCACTATAACTATCTATGACAGTTTTTCCATATTCTACAGCCACAGTATGTTCAATTCTACAACCTCTTGCATTTTGCCAGTCTTTTGCAAAAACAACAATATCTGCTTGTGCCATTATCTGCAAACTCTTCCCTAAACAATCTATTGGATGTAAGTCTTTCCATTCTGGATTGTATGATTGTAGTATTTCTACTTCATCTTCTTTGAGTTCTTTTTTTGCTACTTCAATTAAATGTTGTCTTTCCTTTTCAATGTATTCTGGTGTTTTGTCTCTCATTGGTTGACTTATAAATATTTTCTTCATATTTTCCTCCTATTGTTTTATATCATCCCACCATACTGGATATTGTAAATTGTTATTGTCCATCCACTCTTTAAAAATTGTTGTGAGATAGTAATTACCATTAAATTCTATGAAGTACTTTTTTCCTAACTTCATTATTTCTTCGTTTCTATGTGGGTATAAGTGAATTAACATCATTATTTGTTGTCTAACACTGCCTTGGTCTATATAGTTTATTTTATTCTTTATTTCGCCAATAATATTTGATATGTTACTTACAGATTCTTTAATAGTTTGATTTTCATTTTCTCTTATTTTAAGAATACTATTAAAATTTTCAATTATACTTTTTTGATTATTTTTTGAAATATCATAAAACTTTTTAAGGAAATACCATATCACACCTAATTGAACCATAATTATCGCTGTAGGCAATGGGTCAAATCCTAATGCTTTTATTATTTCTTTCATATTACTTCTCCCTATTCTACACTACTTCTCGTCGCTTTAGTATCTAAGTCATCGTATAAGTGTTCCCAGTCAATTTCATTTTCACTATAAAAGCCTTTAAGTTCGCTGTGTGATGCAACTTTTCTTAATAATTCAACTTTGCTTTCTCTATCTAACCAATTTTGTAAACCGTTAAAATAGTTATAAGCATCATCTTTTAAGACAAGTTCCTCATTTTGTTTTTGTGTATATACATCATCTCTTGTAACTATCGCACCAAAGTTTATTTGACTTAATGCTAAAGATATAATCAA
>CADCOW010000177.1 GCA_902803205.1 uncultured Eubacteriales bacterium
CATACTTGAAAGTTCAAGTGCAATATCAAGTACTGGATAATAAACTATTATATCACCATTTAACTCCCAATCATCATAATCTGGAGCACGTCCATCATGCCTCTCACCATTACTTAAATATTTTCCTATCTGCATAATGAAAACTGCACCATACTCTTTTGCTATAGCATATTCTCTCTCTTTTGGAGTTTTATCTGGATACATCTGAAGTAATTGCTCTGATGTGATAAAGAAAATATTTTTTGGTAACATTTCTTCAATATAATCAAATTGAATAGACATATATTTTTCTGTCTTCTTTAATGCAGAATATATATGGCTAACTGTATCTTTAAGGAAATCCATATTTCTATCTTCTTTAGTAATTATTTTCTCCCAATCCCATTGGTCAACATATATACTATGAATATTATCAAGGTCTTCATCTCTTCTTATAGCAACCATATCAGTATAGAGACCTTCACCAACTTTAAAACCATATCTATTAAGTGCATATCTTTTCCACTTAGCAAGAGAATGTACAACTTCTGCTTCCACTCCTTTTTCATCAAGTATGTCAAATGATACAGGTCTTTCAACACCATTTAAATTATCATTAAGACCTGAATTTTTATCTACAAAAGATGGAGCAGACACTCTCAAAAGATCAAGTTCATAAGCAATAGAAGTTTGAAAATAATCTTTAACAACTTTTATGCCAACTTGAGTATCGTGTAGATTCAATTTAGATTTATAATTCTTTGGTACTATAAAACTACTCATAAACTTTTCTCCTTATTTTTTACATTATATAATAGCAATTATTTAATAGTTCTTGTAACTATTACATCTTTTATTTCTTTTATTTTATCTTCTATATTTTCTGGAACATCACCAGAAAAATCAAGGATTGTGTATGCCAATTCATTTCTTCCTTTATTTGCAAGCCCTTCAATATTAAGTTTAAATTCTGCAACTTTATTTGTAATTTCTTCAAGCATGCCAACTCTATTCTTATGAAGTATTGTGACTCTTGCACCAGTAGACCTTGGTATAGTCACATTTGGGAAGTTAACTGAATTTACTATATTACCATTTTGTAAAAAATCTTTCATTTCTGATGCAGCCATTGCAGCACAGTTATCTTCTGCCTCTATAGTGCTTGCTCCAAGATGAGGTGTCGCCAAAACATTTGAAAGTGCAAGTTCTTCTTTAGTTGGGAAATCTGTTGCATATGCTTTAACTTTTCCTGATTTAAGTGATGAAACTAAATCATCATGGTTTACAAGTTCTCCTCTTGCATAATTAATAATTGACACTCCATCTTTCATTTTTGATATAGTATCATTATTTACAAATCCTTTAGTCTCACTTGTAGTCGCCATATGTAAAGAAATGAAATCTGATTTTTTTAATATCTCATCCACATTTTCAACTAATTCAACATATTGTTTTAAATTTTCATATTGGTGTGGTGTAAGATATGCATCATAACCAATAACATTCATACCAAGATTATGAAGAACTTTGGCAACTTTGCCACCAACTTGACCAAGACCTATAACACCAAGAGTCTTACCTAATATTTCATTTCCGACAAATTTACTTTTTTCTTTTTCAATAGTTTTTGCAAGATCTATATCATCATTTTTTACAGAATTAAGCCATTCTCGAGATGCATTTATATTTCTTGCTATACTTATTATTCCAGCAACAGTTAGTTCTTTAACTGCATTTGCATTTCCACCAGGTGTATTAAATACAGCTATTCCAAGTTCCGTACACTTATCTATTGGTATATTATTTACTCCTGCACCGACACGAGCTATAGCACGACAATTATTAGAAAATACTTCTTCTTTTAAGTCAGCAGAACGAACCATAATTGCATCATAATCTTTTACATTTTCATCAAGTTTAAAACCTTCTCCCATTAAATTTTTGATTTTATTAAATGTTTTAATTGTATACATAATTTTCACCTATTTATTATTTTTTTCAAATTTTTGCATAAATTCTGCAAGTTCTTTTACACCTTCTATAGTCATCGCATTGTAGATAGAGGCGCGAATACCTCCAAGAACTCTATGACCTTTTAAATTAATCATTCCCTCATCTTTTGCTTCTGCTACAAATTTTGCTTCAAGTTCTTCTGTCGGAAGATTAAATGTCACATTCATAATTGATCTTGATTCTTTTTCTGCAAATGGTTTATAAAATGTAGAGTTGTCAATTAAGTCATAAAGAATCTTTGCTTTTTCAACATTTCTCTTTTCAATTTCCTTAACTCCGCCTTCTCTTATAACCCACTTAAACATCTCTCCTGCTACATAAATTGCAAATGTAGGTGGTGTATTATACATAGAACCATTTTTAGCATGTATATCATATCTAAACATAGTTGGCACAAAAGTATCTATATCTTCTCTTATAAATTTTTTATTTATGACAACCACTGTAAGTCCTGCAGGTCCAAGATTTTTTTGTGCTCCTGCATATGCAAGAGCAAATTTTTTATAATCATAATTCTTTCCCAAAACATTTGAACTAACATCTGCAACAAGTGGTATATCTACTTCTGGAAGTTTATCATACATAGTTCCAAAAATTGTATTATTTGCTGTGATATGAAGATATTTAGCAGATTTATCAAGTTTTGAATTATCAATTTTAGGAATAAACTTATACTTATCTGGTTTACTATTAGTTATGTCAACTGCATTTGTCCAACGCTTTGCTTCTTCCCATGCTTTATTTGCAAAATTTCCTGTAACTGCATAATAAGTAAGGTCTCCATTATTTGCAAGATTAAGTGGCACCATTGCAAACTGACTACTTGCTCCACCTTGTAAAAATAAAATATCAAAATTATCATCAAGTTCTAATATCTTTTTTAAATTATCTCTTGTTTCATTTATAATCTTTTCATAAGTTTTGGAACGATGGCTCATCTCCATAACCGACAAACCTTCACCCTCAAAATTACATACATTTTTTTCGATACTTTGCAAGACTTCAAGTGGCATAGTTGCAGGTCCTGCTGCAAAATTAAAAACTCTTTCCATACTTACTCCTTCCTCAAATAAAAACTACCTAATCTATTTAGATTAAGTAGTTTAATTATACCATATTATAAATATTTTTCAACTTTATAGCCTTTATTGCATTAGAAATTTGTTTTATCGTATCTGTAGAAGTCATTGAGATTTCACCTTCTTCTTTTGAAGCAAGTTCACCAGAAAGACCATTTACAAATGCTGACACTCTTGTTGCATCAAACTCATCATCAATATATCCGAGAAAACCAGTTATGATACCAGATAAAACATCTCCACTTCCTGCAGTAGCCATACCAGGAGTGCCTCTATCAATAACAGATATTCTTAACTCGCCATCATTTACTACATAAGTTTTATCACAATTATTAACTTTATGATTTACATTTAAAACATAGGTAGTCGGTCCTTTTAACAGCAGTACCACATTATAATTTTTTACAAATTCTATAGCATAATCAATACTTTTCTTTTCAAAATTATTAAAGTCAGATTCACATTGTTTTTCACTTGTAATTTTATTGCAATGCTCACTTATACTATGATTTATAATATTCTCTTCAACACTTTTATTATTATCTGTAATCATAGCATCATATAGTCTTTTAAATTCCATCATATGCGGAGTAAGTATAATTTTAGCCTTTGATTCATTTAATATATGTATGTTTTTAGCAACAATGTATAATGCATCTGCATCAAGGACAAGTTTACCAGTAAAGTTTTCTATTATGTATCTAACTATCTTTGATGCCTCTTCACTTCTACCTAATCCCATACCAATAGTTAATACATCAAACTTTCTTATAAGACCATCAATGTTTTCTTTATTGAAAATAATATTTTTATCAGTGCTTTCAATAGGATAAATCATTACTTCAAGAATATTGCTACTAACTATAGGAACTAAAAACCTTGGCACTGCAACTGTAGAGAGACCTGCTCCTGATTTAAGTGCAACATATGCAAGAGCTGATAATCTTATCGCACCACTATACTCTACTGCACCACCAAGTAAACATACTTTGCCGTAAGTTCCCTTATGAGATTCTTTTATCCTATCAGGAATTAATTTTCGTACTTCTTCAATTTTCAATACTTCAAAATTCATTTAATTATGTTTTCTCATACTAAAGTCACTTTTTAGCGGTTCCCACAAATAAATATATTATTTTGCTTTAGTGGTTTTAGGTTCTTTTTTAGTATTTTTTGTTGCTACTGTTTTCTTTGTAGTTTTTGTTGCAGTTTCCTTTTTTGCTTTAGTTGCTTTAGCAGTAGTTTCTTTTTTTGCTTTAGCTGCCTTGGTTGTTGTTACCTTTTTAGCACTTTTTGCTTTAGCTTTTTTAACTACTGTTTCTTTTTTTATAGTTTTTGTTTTATTTGTTTTTGAAGTTGATTCTTTTTTAGTAGATTTTACTTTGGTTTCTTTTTTAGTAGTCTTCGCCTTAGATGTCTTTGCTACTTTTTTAGTTTTACTTGTTTCATTTACATTATCATCACATACATCTGCACCACCAATTTTTACTTTCAATTTTTTTGCAGAATCTATATCAAATGTAAATGTCTCATCAGCACTCTTTTCATCTTTACTTGTTGTTGATTTAACTGAGCTTACACTTGATTTATTTACATTTGAAGAAGTATTTTGTGTCGAACTTGTAAAAGAATTATTTTGCATATGCATTTCTCTATAATCTTTATATACTCCTGCATCAAGCCTCATAGTAAGTGCAATTCTTTTCTTCTCCAAGTCAACTGATAAGACTTTTACATCTACAACATCACCAACTGATACTGCCTCAAGTGGATGCTTTATATATCTATCTGCAATTTGAGAAATGTGAACAAGTCCATCTTGATGAACTCCTATATCTACAAATACACCAAAATCAGTGCAGTTTCGAACTGTTCCTTTTAGTTGCATTCCTTCAGTTAAGTCTTCCATTGATAAAACATCTGACCTAAGAATTGGTTTAGGTGCATCCTCTCTTGGGTCACGCCCTGGTTTTTCAAGTTCATTTACTATATCCTTAAGTGTCTCAACACCAATCTTTAATTCTTTTGCTGTAGCATCATAGTCTAAAATCATATTAGATATTCCAGCAAAATTTCCATTAGCTAAATCTTTCTTTGTATAATTTAACTTTTTTAAAAGTTTATTTGTAGCTTCATATGATTCTGGATGAACACCGGTTCTATCAAGTGGCTCATCTCCACCAGTAATTCTTAAAAATCCAGCACATTGCTCATAAGCTTTACTACCCAATTTATCCACATTTAAAAGTTCTGTTCTATTATTAAATCTTCCTTCTTTTTCTCTATAATTGACAATAGATTTTGCTATAGTCTTATTTATGCCTGACACATAAGATAAAAGAGAATATGATGCAGTATTTAAATCAACTCCAACTTTATTTACACAAGTCTCTACTACTCCACCAAGAGTCATAGACAACTTTTTTTGATTCATATCATGTTGATACTGTCCCACACCTATACTTTTTGGATCTATTTTAACAAGTTCAGCCAGTGGGTCTTGAAGTCGCCTTGCTATTGAAGCTGCGGAACGTTGACCTACATCAAATTTTGGAAATTCTTCTGTAGCAAGGACACTTGCACTATATACTGATGCACCAGCCTCATTTACAATTACATACTGAACATTTTTTATTTTTGCTCTCTTGAAAAAATCTACTATAAACATTTCCGATTCTCTTGAAGCAGTGCCATTACCTACTGAAATCAAGTCAATATTATATTTATCTATTAACTCTTTTAATTTTTGTCTTGCTTGTTCTTGTCTTTCTTCAGTCGTAGGCTCAGTAGGATAAATGACAGTAGTATCAAGAACTTTTCCAGTAGCATCACAAACAGCAAGTTTACAACCAGTTCTAAATGCTGGATCCCATCCAAGAACAGTCTTTCCTACTATTGGTTGTTGCATAAGTATCTGTGTTAAATTTTGAGAAAACACTTCCATAGAAGTATCTTCAGCCTTTTCTGTTAAAATATTTCTAACTTCATTTTCTATAGACGGCCATATAAGCCTATCAAACGAATCTTCTATAGCTTTCTCTAAATACTCATTTGTATATTCATTATCATTTGTTATAATTTTCTCTCTTAAATATTTTAAAACATCTTCCCTTATAATTATTATTGAAACTTTTAAAACTTTTTCAGTTTCGCCGCGGTTTATAGCAAGTATTCTATGTGGTGGAATTTTTGCTACAGTCTCACTATAATTATAATATTGCTCATAATTAGTCATTGCTTCATTATCTTTTGCTTCCGACCTTATAACACCAGTATTTATAGTAAACTCTCTTATCCAAGTTCTATAATCAGCTACATCAGAAATCATCTCTGCTATGATATCAAGTGCACCAGCGATCGCATCTTCTACTGTTTCCACACCTTTTTCTTTATCAATATACTTTTTTGCTGTAGTTTCAATTTTTTGTTTTGCTTTTTGTTCCCATATAATAATAGCAAGTGGTTCAAGCCCTTTTTCTTTTGCTACACTTGCACGAGTTTTTTTCTTTGGTTTATATGGTCTATAAATGTCTTCAAGTGCCACCATAGTCATAGCATCATCAATTTGTTTCTTTAACTCTTTTGTGAGTTTTCCTTGCTCATCAATAGAAGCTATGATAGTCTCTTTTCTCTCATTTAATTCTCTAAGATAAATTAATCTCTCATAAAGAGTTCTAAGTTGTTCATCATTTAAATTACCTGTCACTTCTTTCCTATAACGAGAAATGAAGGGCACTGTGCACCCTTCATCTAATAAGCCTATAGCGGCTTCAACTTGACTTTCACGA
>CADCOW010000178.1 GCA_902803205.1 uncultured Eubacteriales bacterium
CCAAGTTGTGATAGGCTCTTGTACCAATGGTCGTATGGAAGATATGGTAGCAGCATATGAAGTTTTAAAAGGTCATAAAGTTCACGACAAAGTTAGGTGTATCATAATTCCTGCAACTATGAATGTATATAAAGAGTGTATAGAAAAAGGTATTATCACTGAATTTATAAATGCAGGTGCTATAGTTTCAACTCCAACTTGTGGACCATGTCTTGGTGGATATATGGGGATACTTGCAAAAGGTGAAAGATGCATCGCAACTACTAATAGAAATTTTGTAGGTCGTATGGGACACATTGAGTCGGAAGTTTACCTCGCAAGTCCTCGCACTGCAGCAAAGTCTGCAATTGCAGGATATATTACTGATTAAAATTAATTATATAGTTTTGCAACTCGCTCAAGAAAATAGTTGGAGCAAAAAATGATTTTTTGCAACAATGACGAAGCTTTTTGCTTAGAGTTTTAGCACTTTCTGAGCGTAGCGAGTTTGCAAAACTCTTGCAAAAAGCGAGGCAGTGCTTACATAAAAAATCTTATTTTTGCGACCTATTTTCGGAGTGAGTTGCAAAACATATATATGTATATAATAAGGAGATATATCATGGAAGGTAGAGTATTTAAGTATGGTAATAATGTAGATACTGATGTTATAATACCAGCAAGGTATCTTAATATATCAGATGTGAAAGAATTGTCAACACACTGTATGGAAGACATTGATAAAGATTTTACAAAGAATGTGAAGGCAAATGATATAATTGTTGCTCTTGATAATTTTGGTTGTGGATCATCAAGAGAGCATGCTCCACTCACAATTAAAGAGAATAAAGTTCAATGTGTAATCGCAAAAAGTTTTGCGAGAATATTTTATAGAAATGCAATTAATATAGGTCTTCCTATAATAGAATGTGAATATACTGATGAGATTGATAATGGTGATACACTTAATATAGATTTTGAAAAAGGTATTATAAAAAATATTACAAAGAATAAGGAATATAAGATAAATGTATTTCCAGAGTTTATAAAAAAAATTATTGATGCAGGAGGTCTACTGGCCTATGCAAAGGAGATAGCATAATGAAAAAGAAAATAGCAGTTTTAAAAGGTGATGGAATAGGTCCAGAGATTGTAACAGAAGCACTTAAGGTTTTAAAAAAAATTGGTGAAAAATATGGTCATGAGTTTGAGACTACCGAATTGCTATTTGGTGGTGCATCTATAGATGCATATGGAGAACCACTTACCGATGAAGTTTTAAATAAATGTAAAAATAGTGATGCAGTACTTCTTGGCGCTGTAGGTGGTCCAAAGTGGGATAATGTTGATAAGGATAAAAGACCAGAAAGAGGACTTCTTAAAATAAGAAAAGAGTTAGGACTTTTTGCAAATTTAAGACCTACTAAACTTTATAAAGAACTTGAAGGTTCTTGCCCACTAAAAAAAGAAATAATTAAAGATTGTATAGATTTTGTGATGATTAGGGAACTTACTGGTGGGATTTACTTTGGTAAAAAAGAAACTAAAGAAGTTGATGGGATGATAGTAGCGACAGATGAGATGAAATATACTGAAGAAGAGATTAGGCGAATAGGTGTTATCGCATTTGAAATAGCAAGAAAAAGAAATAAAAAAGTTACATCTATTGATAAGTCAAATGTGCTTGATACTTCAAAACTTTGGAGAAAAATAATGCATGAGTTAGCAGAAAAGTATAATGATGTGAAGTATGAAGATATGTTAGTTGATAGTGCTTCAATGCAGATAATTAAAAATCCATCAAGTTTTGATGTAGTTGTAACGGAAAATATGTTTGGTGATATTTTGTCAGATGAGGCATCGGTGCTTGCAGGTTCAATAGGTATGATGCCATCAGCATCACTTGGTAGTACTAAACTTGGGCTATATGAGCCGATTCACGGTTCTGCACCAGATATAGCTGGGCTTAATATTTCAAATCCTATAGGAACTATTATGTCAGTTGCGATGATGCTTAGGTTTTCATTTGATATGGGAAATGAAGCAAATGATATAGAAAGAGTAGTGGAGAAAGTTCTTGCGGATGGCTACCGTACCACTGATTTGTATGTTGAAGGAACTAAAAAACTAAGTTGTAGTGAGATGGGAGATATGATAGTTTGTATCATAAAAAATTAATAATATATAATCAGGAGGAAGTTATGAATATTGAAGTAAAACTTACAGACACACCAAAACCAAAGCCAACAGATGAATCTAAACTTGGATTTGGAAGTATTTTTACAGACCATATGTTTATTATGGAGTTTAATGGTGACAAAGGCTGGGAACATGCAAGAATTGAGAAATTTCATGATATAGCAGTTTCACCAGCTGCAAATGTTTTTCATTATGGGCAAGAAGTATTTGAAGGTATGAAAGCTTATTATAATGATGGAGAGATATTTATATTTAGACCTGATATGAATGCAAAGCGTATAAATAATTCACTTGAGAGACTTTGTATGCCAAAAATAAATGAAGAAGATTTTGTAGAAGCAGTAAAAAAATTTGTGGAAGTTGAAAAAGACTGGGTTCCAAAATCTGATGGAACTACATTATATTTAAGACCATTTGTTATTGGTCTTGATTCAAAACTTGGTGTGCATCCATCATCTAATTATTATTTTATGATTATTGCTGCCCCAGGCGGTGCATATTATGCAAGAGGAATCGCACCTGTATCTATATGGGTTGAAGATGAATATGTAAGAGCAGTTCGTGGTGGTGTAGGTTTTACTAAAACTGGTGGAAATTATGCAGCTTCGCTTCTTGGACAAGAGAAAGCAGAAGAACATGGATGTGAGCAAACTCTTTGGCTCGATGGTGTAGAGAGAAAGTATATTGAAGAAGTTGGCTCTATGAATATTTGCTTTAAAATAGATGGCAAAATTGTAACTCCAATGCTTAATGGAAGTATTTTACCTGGTGTCACAAGAGATTCTGTAATAACACTTTGTAAAGATTTTGGATATGAAGTAGAAGAAAGAAGAGTGTCACTTGATGAATTGATGAAAGCAGCAGACAGTGGTAAACTTGAAGAATGTTTTGGCACAGGAACTGCTTGTGTAATATCACCAGTGGGGTATCTTGTAAATAAGGATAAAAAGATAGTTATAAATGAAGGAAGAATTGGAAGTTTGAGTCAAAAACTTTATGACACTCTTACAGGAATACAATATAATAAATTAGAAGATAAACATAATTGGAGAGTAAAAGTATGTTAAAAACAGGTGCAGAAATAGTTATCGAGTGTTTGCTGGAACAAGGTGTAGAAGTAATATTTGGCTATCCAGGTGGAACAATTTTAAATATTTATGATGCACTTTATAAATATGATGGTAAAATAAAACATATTTTGACATCACATGAACAAGGGGCAAGTCATGCTGCAGATGGTTATGCAAGGAGCACAGGAAAGGTAGGTGTATGTTTTGCTACATCAGGACCTGGCTCAACAAACCTAACAACTGGAATAGCAACTGCATATATGGACTCATCTCCTGTAGTATTTATAACTTGTAATGTCGGAGAAGACTTACTTGATAGAGATTCATTTCAAGAGGTTAAGATGACTTCTATTACAAAGGCGATAACTAAGTGTAATTATCTTGTGACAGATGTAGATAAACTTGCAGACATTATAAGAGAAGCATTCTATGTGGCTCAAAATGGAAGACCTGGTCCAGTAGTTATAGATATTTTGAAAAATGTCACTGCGAAGTCAGCTGAATATGAATATAAAAAACCAGACCATAATTTTAATAAAAAGCGTCTTGCTACAAATACAAATCGTCCAACTTATATGGATAATAGAAGTGCTCTTGACCAAAAGGACCTTGATAGAGCAGCTAATATGATTAATGATTCAAAAAGACCTCTTATAGTTTGTGGTGGAGGAGTTGTGCTTAGTAGGGCAAATGAAGTTCTTACTGAGTTTGCAAATAAAATAGATGCACCAGTTGCATTTACTGTGATGGGATGCGGTGGTTATGATGGAGAAAAAGAGAGAGCCACAGGTCTTATAGGAATGCATGGAACTCAAAGTTCAAATGTGGCAGTTGC
>CADCOW010000179.1 GCA_902803205.1 uncultured Eubacteriales bacterium
CAAATTGTCATCAAAGATTTGTGAAAGTGTGATGCCAAAAGCATCACATATTTTTTTGAGTGTGGGAATTGTTGGATAGAGGTTTTTGCGGTACCAAGAAGATATAGTTGACTGTGGTAAATCAGATTCTTCGGCAAGTTGATATTCAGTCCAACCTTTTGCTAAACGATATTTTGTAATAGTTTCTAAAACTTGGTTCATAGTATACCCCTTATAATCAATATTTTCGTTAATTTTATACTATTTTTGTTTGACTTTTAATAAATATTATCGTATAATTATTACGAAAATATCAAAAAAAAGGGGGGGGGGGGGATAGATATGGATTATAGTATTACATTTAGTACTGAAATACCAAGTTTTGAAGAAGGTAGTGAAATTTATTATTTTATTACATTTAAACTTAATGATAGTAAATTAGCGAAAGAAATATCCAATATTGATTTAATAGTTTTTAGTCGTTTGAATTATGAAGAAACTGTTAAGGCAGTAAAAGATATAAGTATTAGTGAAAAGTTTGATGTACATGTAAGAAATATAGTAGAAAAAATTGGTATTCCATATAAAAATGCAAAATGGACGATACGATATGTTGGCATATCACCAGATAATCTATTTGAGAGCAAAGTTATTGATTTCAAGAATGGTTGTGAGTAGTATAAATGAAATTATTTTGAAAATCATGTTGTAGGGAGGATATTATGAAAATCACAAAGATAAAACTAAATATAATAGCAATTATATTTGTAATGGGGTTACTAATCAGTTCGTGTAATAATGAAAAGACTCCAAATTTTTCTGGAATTTTTGAATTGTCTTATGCAGACATTAACATTAAACATAATAATAAAAAGAAATATATTATACAAGTATATGATTATTTAGACTTAGATAAAACCAAGAATGGAGCTTTAAAAAAAGACGAACATAAAGCATTGTTGTATGATCACAACGATTATTCAGGACTTAGAAATGGTAATTGGAAGAATCAAGATGGTAGTTTAGTAAAAGCGGATACGCGTTTAGAAGGTACATTAACTGTAACTTGTATAGCAGAAAATGAAAATGGAAGATGCAATGTAAAAAAAGTAAAGTTTGAACTATCTAAAAGTAAAGATGGTCGAGTAATAGGGAGTGTTAGTGAATTTGGAGAACCAGGTAAAGATGTGCTGAGAAAAGGCGAAACATGCGATATTAATTATAGTATTGATGTGCCAGAAGATTGGGTAGAAGATGATGAAACTAATTGGAGATTAGATATATATTTTGATGATAACCCTTCACTTTGGTAAGACCAATTGCCTATATATTGTGTATTATATTCCCAAGCACCCTATTGGTACAACATGTATACCATCTTTTCGTGTAAATGCCATCTCTCCACCTGTTAAAATCATTTCAAAAGTAGGTTCTTGCCCGTGAGAAGCTTTAATTAAATTCTTAAGTTTTAATAAATGCTTTGCACCATCTTCTATGCCACTACCTCCAAGTTTGCATTCTATTAAAGCATATTTATTGTTGTCAAGTGTCAGGACAATATCGGCTTCTAAACCACTTCTATCTCTATAGTAGTTAAGAGTTCCATTATATTTACTTGTATAAATTTTTAAATCTCTTATGCAAAGATTTTCAAATATAAAACCAAAAGTATTTAAATCCTTTTCTAAATCAATAGGAGTTAGATTCATACTCGCAACAGCAAAAGAAGGATCGGTAAAAACCTTTTTTTTTGATGAAGTCATAGATGTTTTTGAACGAATGTTTGTATTCCATGCATCTATATTTTCTATCACATAAAGTTTTTCTAATGCATTTAAATATGATTCAAGAGTAAGTATTGATAAAGTTGAAAATTCGTTTCTTACATCATTTAAAATATTTGTTTTCTTTACCATAGTAGAAACATTTCTTGCATATGATTTTAAAATTGCTTTGGTTAATTGTGTGTTGCGATTGACATTGTCAACAGTACTGATATCAATAGAGCAAATGCTATTTATATAATCTTTTGGTATAAATAATTTTGATTTATCATCATTTGCAATTATTGCTTCTGGAAGTCCACCCCTACAAGCAGCAAAAATCAAATCCTCTATGCTTAAATTAGACATTACACCATCAAAATTATAATTTTTATCTTCAAACATTTTTATTAAAGACACTTTGCCGTTTGAATCTTTTGATTCAAATAAACTCATAGGAGACATTTTAATTCTTGAAATTCGACCTATACCTGTATGCATATTATCATTTTCATTGGTTGAATTAGAACCAGTTAAAATATACATTCCTTTTTGTTTTTCTATATCTACTTTTATACGAACAGCATCCCAAATTTCAGGAATTATTTGCCATTCATCAATAAGAAGTGGTGGGTTGCCCTGAAGCAAGAGAGATGGCTTAACTTTTGCAGTTTCAATATATCCTTTTATTCTGTCTGGATCTTGAAAGCGAATTATACTTTTAGCTTTTTGTTCTGCAGTTGTAGTTTTACCAGACCATTTAGGACCAGTAATCAAAACGGCACCAAAAGTCTTAAGCCTAAAGTCTAATTCGTCATCTATAATTCTTTTATAATATTCCAATTTATACTCCTAAAATATATGTGGCATCTTGAAAAAGTCATAATCATATATGGCTATTGGATGCTCATAAAGACAGCACAATAGAAAAATAAGTTTTTTAATTAGCTATTTCTGAGATGCTCACAAATTTTACAATAATTATAAGTATATTATGTGTTTTTGTCAAGTTTTATTATATGTTTTTACAATGTTTTGTTATATGTTTTTGTAAAATGTGAAATTGAATAAAGTTGACATTAAAAACCAATAAAAAAATATAATTTTTAAAGTACACTTTAAAAACTTGACAAATTAATAAAATGTGCTAAAATGTAAATATGGCTGATATTATTAGAAAAAACTATATTGAATATTTAAATAAATATAAAAATATAGATTTAATAAAGGTGCTTACTGGAGTTAGAAGGTCTGGTAAAAGCACTATTTTATTGCAATATATTGAAGAGTTAAAAAAAGATGGTTTGAATGAAAATCAAATAGTATATTATAATTTTGAAAAGATTCAGGATGAAGAAATCTATGATTACAAAAATTTATATAACATTATAATAAAGAAAAAGAATGCTGGTAAAAAATTATATGTTTTCCTTGATGAAATTCAAGAAGTAAAAAGTTTTGAAAAAGCAATTAATTCATTATATCTTGATAAAGAAATTGATATTTATATTACTGGGTCAAATGCAAATCTCCTTTCAAGTGAACTTGCTACATATTTAACAGGCAGATATATTGAAATAAAAGTTTACCCATTTTCATTTAAAGAATATATTGAAGCAAGTAATAAAAATATAGATGAAGGGTTTAATGACTATATGGTATATGGCGCTATGCCATATATTACTAAAATTAATGATAAGGAGATTATTGTTGAGTATTTACAAACACTTTATAATACAATTTTATTAAAAGATATTGTTAAGAGAAAAGCAATAAAGGAAATAGGAATATTAGAAGATTTGACTAAATTTTTATGTGATAGTATCGGTTCAATCATATCCTCTAAAAGCATTTCAGATACAATGACTTCTAAAGGCAGAAAGGTTTCTTCTATTACTGTTGATAATTACATAAAGTTTTTGTGTGAAAGCCTTATGTTTTATGAGTGTAAGAGGTTTGATATTAAAGGAAAACAAAATCTGGAAACATTAAATAAAATATATCTTATAGACCAAGGATTTAAGTCATTTTTGACAAATGCAAAAACAGATTTTGGGCACACTTTAGAGAATATAATTTACATAGAACTTCTTAGAAGAAATTATAAAGTGCAAATCGGTAAGGTTAATGATATGGAAGTAGACTTTGTTTGTACAAAAAATGGAGATGTAAAATATATACAGGTTGCATTGTCAGTACTTGATGAAAAGACATTTGAAAGAGAATTAAAACCACTTAAATCAATAAAAGATAATTATGAAAAAACTATTATCACTCTTGATACATTACCGATAGAAAAAGATGGGATTAAAGTTTTAAATGCTAAAGATTTTTTATTGAATACATAGAAGTATATTGACAAAAAATTATTATGATAATTTACATAAAGGAAATTTTTATTAATAAATATAAAGTGTAACCAAAATATGATAGTAAGTAATAAAAAAGTTAATAGAATACTTGCATTTGCAGCAGTTGTGGTGCTCACTTTTATTGTGATTTTTTCCGAATACTTTATTTATAATGAAGCAAATCATGAGTGTCATGAAGAGCAGTGTCCTATATGTATAGTAATAAATCAAAGCAATAACATATTATCAAGTATATTAAGAAATAGTTTTTTAAAGACAGTATTATTAATTTTTTTATGCTTAATTGTTGACATAAAATTATGTAGTCAAAAAGTTGTAAGTTTTTCTTTGATAAATAATAATGTAAGGTTAAATGAATAAAATTCTCCGATAAGATTTGTTTAATGCTACTCGTAAATTTAATGGATATGATTTGGTGAGTGCATTAACTCTTGTTGTTATAAGTGGAAGTATAAAGAATGAGGAGGATGTTATGAAAGTATTGAAAAAGATATTAGCATTAGTTTGTTTTAGTTTTATATTATGTAATATTTTCTCTTGCAGCAGTAAAGAAGTAAAAAATGATACAAGTGGTGTCGCTAAAAATGAGAGCGAGAGTATAAATCAAAATAAAAAGACAATAAAAGTGGTATCAACTATTTTCCCAATATATGACATAGTAAGAAATGTGGTGCCAAAAGAAAACTATGAATTAACTTTACTTCTTGATAGTGGTATAGACATTCACAATTTTTCGCCTACAGCAAAAGATATACTGAAAATTGGTGAAGCAGATTTATTTATACATATTGGTGGCGAGTCGGATAAATGGGTAGATAAAACTATTGAAAGTTCACAGAATAAACAAATAAAAATAGTAAATTTAATGAATGAACTTGCTACCTTCGTAAAAGAAGAAGAAATAGTTGAAGGCATGCAACACGAACATGAAGAGGAACATGAGGGTGAGACACACGATGAACAAGAACATGAGGGTGAGACACACGATGAACATGAAGGAGAAACTCATAAAGAAGGTGAAGAACTTGACCACGAAGAGCATGAGAATGATGAACACATATGGCTTTCAATTAGAAATGCAAAAGAGATGACAAAAGCGATTTCAAAAACATTATCAAGTATAGACATAGAGAATAAAGATGAAATAGAAAAAAATACAGTAGCATATATTGAAAAGTTAGATGCACTTGATAAAAAGTATGTTGAAGTTTCTCAAAATAAAAAATATGATACGATTTTATTTGGAGATAGATTCCCATTTAGATATTTAGTTGATGATTATGGATTAAAGTATTTCGCAGCATTTTCAGGTTGCTCTGCTGAGGCGGAGGCAAGTTTTGAGACAGTTGCATTTCTTGCAAATAAACTTGATGAACTTAATTTAAAACATATATGTGCACTTAAAGGTGCAGAGCCTCGTATTGCTAAAATCATCGTAACTACAAGTAAAGATAAAAATAGAGATATAGTACTTTTTAATTCCATGGAAGGTATAACAAATATAAATGATGTAGAAAATACAAATTACATAAAAATTATGGAAGAAAATTTGGAATCATTAAAGAGTGCGATAAATTAAAGTGTAATTTGTTCCCATGTTGTGGGCGGATGATATCCGCCCCTACAATGGGTTGCAGTAATTGAATGAATGAGGATATGTATGGAATTATTAGAGATAAAAAATTTAACAGTGAAGAATGAAAATAATATTTTATTTTCAGATTTAAGTTTTAAAGTAAATAGTGGTGATTATCTTGCAATAGTTGGTGAAAATGGTTCAGGGAAGACAACTCTTATGAATACTATACTTGGTCTTAGAAAAAATTATGAAGGAGAAATCATTTTCAAATCTGGGCTAACAAAAAAAGATATAGGCTATCTTCCACAAGTCACTATTCTTAAAAATGATTTTCCAGCATCATGTGAAGAAATAGTTTTATCTGGGCTTGTAAGTAAGATGCAACACTTCTTTTATACAAAGGAAGATAAAGAAAAATGTGATAAGATAATGAATAAACTTGATATAACATCTTTAAAAAATAAATCTTATGCTGAAATTTCTGGTGGACAGAGGCAAAGGGTTCTTCTTGCAAGAGCGTTACTTGCTACGAAGGATATAATATTTTTAGATGAACCAGTAACAGGTCTTGACCCTCATGTGACACAAGACTTATATCAGATAATAAAAAAGTTAAATGATGAAG
>CADCOW010000180.1 GCA_902803205.1 uncultured Eubacteriales bacterium
CGGAATTGGCAGACGCACCAGATTTAGGTTCTGGCGGGAAACCGTGCAGGTTCAAGTCCTGTTATCCGCATTTTTGAGTTGTAAATGAAAGCAAATTTAACTTAAAAGTTGATTTTAAATACTGTGTATTTATGGGAGTCAAATATGATAGGTATAATTGGCGCAATGGATGCAGAAATTAATGAGTTAAAAGAAAATATTAAAGAAATAGAAGTTAAAACAATTAGCAACATTGAGTTTTGTAGTGGGAAAATATGCAACAAAGATGTAGTGGTAGCAAAATGTGGAATAGGGAAAGTTTTTGCCGCAATTTGTGCTGAAGCTATGATATTAAATTATCATCCAGAAAAAATTATACATATAGGTATTGCTGGAGCATTATCAAATGAACTTGGAATAAAAGATGTAGTTATAGCAGAATCGGTAGTACAATATGATGTAGATCAAACTGCATTTGGTAAACCTGTTGGTTTTATACAGGGTCCTGATATTATAAATATAGTTTGTAATAAAGGAATTGTAGCAGTATTTGAGACTTGTGCCAAGAAATTAAATATTAGTTTTAATACTGGAGTTATAGCTTCTGGTGACAAGTTTATAAGTAATAATGATGACAAAGAAAATATAATAAAAAACTTTGATGCAATAGCAGTAGATATGGAAGGTGCAGCAACTGGACAGGTATGTTATATAAATGGAGTAGATTTTTGTGTTATCCGTGCGATATCTGATAATGGGAGTGACAATGCAAGTGAAACATATAAAGGTGCAAAACAGAGTTCATCAGATGTTGCTACAAAAGTTTTATTAGAGTATTTAAATGCTTAGAATATAATTAAAAAGGAGATGAGTATGTTGATAAAGTTTATAAATGCAAATGTATTAAACAAAAATTTTGATGTTTTAGAAAACTATGATTTGATTGTAGAAGGAAATAGAATTAAGACAATAAGACCAAAGCTTACAAATGATGATACAACTTATGATAGGGTAATAAATTGTAATGGTAATTATTTAATACCAGGAATAAAAAATTCGCATACTCATAATGCAATGGTATTTTTAAGGTCTATGTCTGATGATTTGCCGCTTGGTGATTGGCTTAATAAATATTGTTTCCCAAATGAAGCAAAACTTACATATGAGGATGTTTATTATTTTACAATTCTTGGCATAATGGAAAATCTTTCTTCAGGTGTTGTCGGTAGTATGGATATGTATTTAGACAACTATGCAATGGCAGAGGCAAGTATAAAAACTGGATTTAGAGTAAATATATGTGATACAATACAAAAATTTAATAAAAAGATTGCTCCAGAAGAATATTATGTTAGTTTAAATAATTATAAGGGAGATAATGGAAATCTTGTAAAATATACTCTTGGATTTCATGCTGAATATACAAATACAAAAGAATTATTTGAGCGAATATCAGGGCTTACTCATAAATATAAATCTGCATTTTTTACACATAATTCAGAAACAAAAAAGGAAGTAGATGAATGTAAGGAAAGATGGGGAGGACTTACTCCAACTCAAGTATTTGAAGAATTTGGTTTATATGATTATGGTGGTGGTGGCTATCATTCGGTTTACCTTGAAGATAAGGATATGGAGATATATAAAAAACATGATGTGGTAGCAATAACTTGTCCAGGTTCAAATGTTAAACTTGCAAGTGGCATAGCACCTATAAAAAAATATCTTGATTATGGTATAAGAGTAGCAATAGGCACTGACGGACCTGCAAGTAACAATGCAATAGATATGTTTAGAGAAATGTATCTAACTACCACACTTCAAAAAGTAACTAATAAAGATGCAGCAGTTTTAAATGCAAAAGAAATATTGAAAATGACAATGATAAATGGTGCATTTTGTCTTGGCCATACAGATGGAGATGTAATTGAAGAGGGAAAACTTGCTGATATAGTTATGATTGATGTACATAAGCCTAATATGCAACCACTTAATACTTTTATAAATAATCTTGTATATTCTGCATCTAAAATAAATGTAAAACTTACTATGGTTGATGGAAAGGTTTTATATGAAGATGGAAAATTTTATATAAATGAAGATGAAGAATATGTTTATAAAAAATGTAATGAATTGCTCACTTACTTACTAAATAGATAATAACTGAAAGGAAATAATATGCTAAATTTTGATGAAGAAATAAAGAAATTTGAAAAAAGTTTAGAGCCAGATGAAATTGATGATGCACTAGTCAGTGCTGATATTACTGATATGGATGATATTATGTTTAAGATTATGAAAGATGCATCTGATGATAAGAGTCATTTGCAGTAAAATAATTGGAGTAACTAATGGCTTCTATTTACGAAAGAGAGTGTAGGCAAATTTCAAATAGATTTTATAATGTGGCACTTGATAGGGCATTATCAAGGGATCTTTATGGTGCTACATTATTATTAAAAAAAGCATTAAAATTTAATAGCAAAAATATCAATGCGAGAAATTTACTTGGTCTTATATTTTATGAAGAGGGTCAGATAATAGAAGCAGTTGTACAGTGGCTCATAAGCAAAGATTTATTTAAAAATGAAATTAATTCAGCAAATGAATATCTTTATAAAGTTCAAAATGATAACAATGAAAATGCTTTTAAGAGTATAAAACTATATAATTCTGCGATTGATGATATAAGTGATATTAAAGAAACAGGTTTGGATAAAAAAGATAATGCAATGTTTAAACTTTATAAAGCTGTTGAATGTAATGAGCATAATGTAAAAGCAATGATGCTTTTATCAGTTATTTTACTTAGCATTGGTGAACATATTAAAGCAGGTGCATATCTTCTTAAATGTCAAAAAATTGATAATGGTAATAAATTTATAAATGAACATATGGATTATGTCATTAAAAATACAAAAAAGAGTGAAGTAAAAGAGAAAAAGATTGAAAAAATATATTCAATAAAAAAATTAGAAAATGATGATGCAATACTTCCAAGAAAATATATAAAATTATCTGAAAATCAAAAAGTAATATTTGTTCTCATTGGTATAATAATAGGTGTATTATTTCATTCGCTAATAGTTGCTCCAAAAATAAGTGGTAGTAGTAATTATGCAGCACAAGATGAACTTATAAGATATGCTGAGTTAGTGAATGATCAAAATAAGACTATAAGAGATATAAGAATAGAAAACAATGAACTTAAAGCTAATTATGAAGATGCAAGTGTAAAATTAAAAGCTTATGAAGAGCAAAATAGATTATATACTTCTCAATATGAAACATTAAATAGTATAATTACTGATTTTGATAATGGGTATATAAGTCGTGCAGCTAAAAACTATGTGGACCTTGATAAAGATGCTATAACTGATGAATCACTTGTGACTTTGTTAAATCAAGCAAGGTCAAGGATAGAAGGTATAGGTGCAAAAAGACTTACAGAACTTGGCACAGAGAGTTGGAATGGTGGTAATAAAAATGCAGCTATCTCATATTATCAATTATCTTTAAGCATAAATCCAGGCGACCCAGAAACTATGTTTTTATTAGCACGATTATATCAAAATCTTGAAAGATTAAAAGAGGCAAATGAACTTTTTGATAAAATTATTGCACAACATCCAGATTCAAATTATGCAAGAAGAAGTAGAGAGGCAAGAGGTTATTAGTGGAATATAAACTTAAAAAATTAGGTAGCATAAAAAAAATAAAACTTCCAGAACAAAAATTTGTTGGAAGAGATATGGATGCTAAAAATGAATCTAAAGATAAGAAAAAGAAAAGAAGGAAAAAGAAAAAACTTCATATCTTTAGAAAACTTTTTGTTGCACTTATTGGTATTGGACTACTTTGTTGTTTCTTTGGTTTAGGGATTGTTAAAGGAATACTTGACAGTACTCCGCCTATAACGAGTTTTTATTTTGGACCAAAAGCATTTGCAACTAAAATACTTGATAGAAATGGTAACACTATAGATACTCTTATAAAAGCAGGGTCAAATAGAGAACCACTCAAATATGAAGAGATAAAAGAAAACCCATATTTAATCAATGCATTTGTGGCTATTGAAGATAAAAGATTTTGGCAACATAGAGGCATAGATATAGATTCAGTGTTTAGAGCAGTATATGGGGTGCTAACTTCTGATTCTTCAAGAGGTGGTGGGTCAACCATAACTCAACAACTTATAAAAAATTATTTGTTTGATGCAGCTTTAAATGAAAAAGGATTTGAAAAATATGTAAGAAAGATACAAGAGTTATACATTGCATTTCAATATGAAAATAGTAATGAGATTGCTGATTGGCATAGTTTGTTTAATTTGAAAAGTGGTGAAGATGTACAAAATGAAGATAATGTAAGAGAAGTAAGTAGAAAAGAGTTAAAAGAGCAAATTCTTACTGACTATTTAAATCTTATAAATTTAGGTTCAAATACACTTGGAGTTAAGGTGGCAGCAAGAAGATATTTTGATAAAGATGTAAAGGATTTAACTTTAAGTGAGTGTGCAGTTATTGCAAGTATTACTAAGAATCCTACAAAAAATAATCCTATAACAAATCCTGAAAATAATAAAAAAAGACAAAGACAAACTCTAAAAAATATGCTTGAGGAACAGTATATTACTTATGAAGAATATGAAGAAGCAATACATGATGATGTATATAATAGAATACAAAATGTAGAGATTAAAGTAGAGAATACAAATACTGTATATACATATTTTACTGAATCTGTAATCGACCAACTGTATGATGATTTGGTTAAAAGACTGGGACTTGGTAAAGATGAGGCAATGAATTTACTCTATGCAGGTGGACTAAGTGTTAATACCACTATGGATCCTGAAATACAAAGTATAGTTAATACTGAAGTAAATGATGATAAAAATTATACTGTGAAGAAGTATGCTATAGATTATAGATTGTCAGTAATGCATAATGACGACACACAAACTCATTATTCGCAAATTGATGTAAATAATTATCATACAAATGTTTTAAAAAATAAAAAGTATGATGGCCTTTTTAATTCAAAGGATATAGCAACTCAGTATATAAATAGTTTTAAGGATTATGTTATTAAAGATGGTGATAGCATAGCTGCTGAATCATTAAATTATTTTTTAGAACCACAATGTTCATTTGTTGTGATAAATCATAGAACAGGAGAGGTTGTAGCACTTTCAGGTGGTAGAGGAGAAAAAACTGTATCAAGATCACTTAATCGTGCAACAGTTACAAAGAGACAACCTGGAAGTACATTTAAAGTTTTATCTACATTTGCACCTGCACTTGAATTATATAATAAAACACTTGCTACAACTTATTATGATAGTGAATATACTTGGACAACAAAAAATATAAGTAAAACTTTTAAGAATTGGTATTCGAGTGGGTATCTTGGTTTTCAAAATATACGAGCAGGAATAGTTTATTCGTTAAATATAATTGCTGTAAGATGCCTCATGGAAACTGTGACACCTGAGGTTGGTGTTAAGTATGCTAAAAGACTTGGGATAACTTCGCTTGATGATGTAGAAGATGCAAATCCAGCAGTTGCTCTTGGTGGGCTTACATATGGAGTAACTAATTATGAACTTACTTCTGCATTTGCAAGTATAGCAAACCAAGGAATGTATACAAAACCAGTACTATATATAAAAGTTTATGATAGAGATGGAAAAGTAATACTTGATAATACAAAAAATAAATCAGTAAGAGTTATGTCAAAAGAGAATGCTTATTTATTAACATCTGCTATGGCTGATTCAATGGTTGGAGGAAAAGCATTTAGTAGTCCTAAAATGAATATATCACCAACTTCAACAAGAGCACATTTTAAAGGAATGTCACTTGCTGGAAAATCAGGAACTACTACGAATAATAATGATGTATGGTTTGTAGGCTATTCTCCATACTATACAGCGGGTGTCTGGGGTGGCTGTGATGAAAATCAATCACTTCAAGATACGAGAAAGAAAATAAATAATGGCGGAACTAATTTTCATAAAAATATATGGCGAAAAATTATGACAAAAATACATTCCAATTTAAAAGATATAAAATTTGAAAGACCAGAAACACTTATATCAAGAACCATATGTAGAAAATCTGGAATGCTCGCTACAGATGGGTGTAAACATGATTTAAGAGGTGATGCTACCTACAATGAGTATTTTATAGATGGAACACAGCCAAGAACAAGATGTAATCTTCATACAAATCTTGGAACAATAAATATGCCATCAAAATATAAAGACCAAATATCGGATGATACAACATTTATAACACCAAATTTTGATACTATACCAATTTTACCTGATGTTCCACTTGCGATAGATTCACCAAGTAGTAATATAATTGTTGCACCTCAATCAGTAAATGCTCCACAATAAATAAATATATTTAGATATATAGTTATAAAAACATATGTATCAAGAATTTAATCCAACTTATAAATTTAATAGGAGAAATAAAATGACAAAGATAGAAAAAAGATTATTTAAAAAATTATTGGTATTATTCATAGTGCTTTCAACTATATGTTTATTTTCTTGCACAAAGCTTTTTATAGGCTTTAAAATTAAGACACCATATAATATAAGTACAGAATCAAATTTAAAAAGTGATGATAATAAAAATACCAATGAACCTGTAAAAGAAAAAGAACTTGGACCTGAGTTAAAAAAATTGGAGGATAATGTTTTTACTCTGTCGCATTATAAACTTCCAAAAGTTGGAGATAATATATATGGTTTTAAAGTAAATGCAATATATGAATATGAAGCAAGAAATGCAAAATTTGTTTTATTTGAACATGAAAAATCTGGAGCAAAACTTATACTTATTTCAAATAATGATGAAGATAAGTCGGCAGTATTTGGATTTAATACATTGACATATGATAATAAAGGTATTCCACATGTATTTGAACATGCCTGTCTTGGAGGCTCTGAAAAGTATCCAAATTCAAATTTATTTGATGAAGCAGTAAATAAGACATATAATACTTATATGAATGCAGCAACCATGCAGAATGCAACAATATATCCTTTTTCTTCATTATCAGATCCACAGTTATTTGAATTATATAAGTTTTATATGGATGGAGTAATGCAACCTATAGTTTTAGAAAATGAAAAAAATCTTGAACAAGAAGCATATAGATATGTTTTGAATGATAAAAACGAAGATATACATTTAAATGGTATAGTATATAGTGAGATGTCTGGTGTTGAAGGAAACATTGATTCTGTTTCATATAGTAATTCACTTGAAACTATGTTTAATGGAAGTTATATGG
This sequence comes from uncultured Eubacteriales bacterium, assembly GCA_902803205.1. GTDB lineage: Bacteria > Bacillota > Clostridia > Lachnospirales > Lachnospiraceae > UBA3633. The sequence continues at coordinate 7,294 of CADCOW010000180.1, forward strand.
GAATGAATACAGGCGGTAAGACATCTGATATTATAAATATTACACATAACGACTTGATTAGTTTCCATGAAAAATATTATCATCCAAGCAATATGATTATTGTGCTTTATGGGAATATTGATTACGAAAAGTATTTAAAGTATTCTGATGAGGAATATTTAAGTAAATATAATAAAAAAGAAATAGAAAAGGATGATCTTAATTACAAAAAACAACAAGGGTTTATAACAGATAGTTATGATTTCCCAGTTTCAAAAGATGATGAAATAAATGGGAAAACTGTTATTGATTACAATGTAGTTTGTGATGGGATGACTGCTTATGAGTCAGGATTATTTGAACTTGTGTTAGATGCACTTCAAAATAGTGATGGACCAATTAAGAAAAGGTTGCTTGAAAAGTATCCAGATGTAAATTTTGAAGTAAATAATGGTTTATTTTATCCAAAACCATTTTTTTCTATAAGATTTACAAATGTAAACGAGAACTATGCAGATAATCTAAAAACTATAGTAGAAGATTCTTTTGCTGAAATGTTAAAAGATGGAATAAATGAAGAAGTTTTAGAAACAACACTTAATTATTTGGAATATTCAAGAGAAACAAGCAAAGATTCACATGGTTTTGCTGATTCTTGCTATTTAGAATTTTTAAGAATGTTCTCTTCAAATTCTACCAATGTACTTGGGCTTTTAGAACATGATAAGGCAATAAATGAATTAGAAGATGCTTATAAAAGAGGTATAGTTAATAATTTAATGCAAAGATTTATAAGTAATAATGAATTTTCATCTATGAGTATCACTATACCAAAAAAAGGATTACTTGAAGAAGAAAACAACAAGATAAAAGAAAGTTTAATAAAGATGAAAGAGGGATTGACAGATGAAGAGATAAATGAAATTATAAATAAAACTAAAGAATTTGATAAATGGGTGGAGAATGAGTCTTCACACTCTCTTATAGCTATGCTTCGTAAAGCAACATTAAGTGAACTTGATGAATATAGAGCAAAATGTTATGCTTATGAAGAGAATATAGAAGGTGTTAATTTTATAAGAAGTGAAATAGAAGATATAAAATATAATTCTTATAGTTTATATTTTGATATGAGTGGATTTACAATGGAAGAAGCTATGAAGTTAAATCTTTTATCATCACTTTTATTAGAACTACCTACTAAAAATTATCAAGGACAAAAATTGAAATCTGCATTTAATAGGTATATGATAAATTATAATCAGGGAGTATCTGTAAATAGATATTATGATAGTGGATATAAACCTTATTATTTATTTTCAGTAACTACTCTTAATAAAAATTTAAATAATAGTTTTAGTTTGCTTGAAGAACTTATGAATGAAACTATATTTGAAGATACAGAAATTGTAAAAAATGTGGTTTCATCATCTTTAAATATATATAGAAATTTATCTTCAAATTCTCCAACAGAAATTGCGACTAAATATATAGATGCTAAGACAAGTGATTCAGCAATATATGATTATAACTTATCAGGATTAAATTATATGAATTTCTTGAAAAAAGTATCTAATATGAATGATGAAGAGTTAAAGAGTTTACTTTATGAAATGGAACAGTTATATAAGAGTATCTTTAATGCAAATGGACTTGTGTGCCAAATTATAGGAGATTTTAGTACTGTAAAAGCTATAAAAGAAAAAGTTTTAAATATGTCATATAATTTTGACCATAAAAGAATAATAAATAGAATAGATATAGCTACAATAAGTGACATAAAAGATAAGATAGCTATAGTTTCAACTGGAAATATGCAGTATAATTATATAGCAACTCCTATGCTTAGAGATAAAATGGAGTATAATGCAAAGTATGATATCTTAAGTAGTATTGTTGATTCAAAAGTATTATATCCTGAGTTTAGAGTAAAAAGGTCAGCATATGGCTCGTATACATCTCTTTCAAGATTATATTCATATGTATATACATATAGAGATCCTAATTTAAAAGAAAGCTATGAGGTATTTAATAGTTTGCCAAAACTTATAAAAAATATAAAATTAAATGATGAAGAATTAACAGATTTTAAACTGAGTGCATATGCCAGCTTTTCTTATCCACTTACGAAATTTGAAGCGGCAAGAACTGCTATTTATGAAACATTTGCTAAAGTCAATGAAAAACGACCAGATAGATATGTTCGTTATATGAGAGAAATAAAAGAGGCTACAAAAGAAGATATAAATGCAATGTGTGCAGTATTTGATAAAATGGTTAGTGATGGTATTTATGTGACTGTTGGTAGTAAAGAACAAATTGAAGCAAATGCAGATTTATTCGATGAAATTATATATGATTATATTAAGTGATGACAAATAAAGAAAAAGCAAAAAAAGTTATAAGTATTTTAAAGAAAAGATATGGTAAAGAAATTCCACTATACTTAAATTATCACAAAAATAAACCTTATGAGTTTTTATTTGCTGTTATGATGTCCGCCCAATGTACTGATAAGAGAGTAAATATTGTTACAAAAGATTTGTACAAAAAATATGATACCTTACATAAGTTTGCAAATGTAAAACAAAAAGAATTGGAAATAGATATTCATTCTGTTGGATTTTACCACAATAAAGCTAAAAACATTATAGAGTGTGCTAAAACACTTATAACTGATTATAAAGGGAAAATTCCAAAAGTTTTTGATGATTTAGTAAAGTTGCCTGGGGTAGGGAGAAAAACTGCAAGTGTAGTAATAAGTCGATTATATGGTATACCAGCTATGGCAGTAGATACACATGTTGCAAGAATTTCAAATATACTTTTTAATCTTAATACTAAAGATGTGAGAGTTATAGAAGAATATTTAAAAGAAATAATAGATAAAAAGTATTGGGAATTGTGGAATACACATATCATTGCTATTGGTAGAGAAATATGTGTGGCAAGGAAACCTAAATGTGATATATGCCCATTATATTCATTGTGTAAATAATTTACCATATTTTTGCCACAAAATTACCTTTTTTTATCCGTATTATATTTTATTAAAGGATGCTAAAATATAAACATCATTAAGGTGAAGACACAAGCAGTCTAAAAACAATCTAAAATGACTGAGCACTTCCCTTAATGATTTAAAATAGGCCTCCTTTAATTATATATAGGCGAAAGCCTAAAAAACACCGTAATCTAAGTGCGGTGTTTTTTGTTGCGCACAACTTTTTAAATTTGGGGACGGGGTATATTATTGGTGATTTGGGGACACCTTTTGGGGCAAAAGATGATCTAAAATATTGTCATAGTTTTGTAATTTCAGGTCCACGAATAACTATTTTTAATCTATCTATCTCTATATCTCGTTCTAAAAGTGTGTCACACAACTCATTCTCATTCATGGTGGAATAATTAGGTTTTTCATAAATTATATCGTTTATAGCACGAAACTTAACATTAGCAATAGATGTGTCAAAGCATAAATATTAGTTAAAAATAGTGATAGTATTTTTCAAATGTTTTAATGGGAATATTTATGTTTATGAGCAAAGGAAATAACTTTAGAATTCTTTGACAGAAATTCTTTGCAAATAGAACTCTTAAATTGGTTGGTATATTTTGCGTGTTTCATATTACTCCTTTCTACCTAAAAGTAGATATGTGTATATTTATATTTTTTAACCCAGTTTGTCTACGGTCTGAGGGGAATGATAAGTCATTCCCATTTTTTATCAAACTTTTAATAAATATTTTGCATATATTTCTTGCTTTTTTATAATTATTATGTTAAAATTATTTTGCCAAAGGGATAAGCAAATGAGTAATTGTTTTACAAGACTTGTTTGTTTAGGCACTTGCTACCAATGCCTATTGGTGGCCATTAGTCCAAAAGGAGGTAAGAATGATGAACAAGTATGAATTATGCGTTGTACTTGATGCGAAGCTTGAAGACGAACAAAGAAATGCTGAGATTGAAAAAATCAAAGGTTATGTAAGTCGTTTCGGTGGTAGTGTTGAAGAACCTATTGAAGAATGGGGTAAGAGAAAATTTGCTTATATAATTAAACATATGAGCGAAGGTTATTATTATTTCATTAAGTTTAGTGGTAATAAATCAACACCAGGTGAACTTGAAAATTCAGTTCGCATTATGGAAAATGTAGTTAGATTCTTAATTGTAAAGCAAAATGCTTAAATTAATTAAGAAAGAGGAAAATTATGAACAAAATCATTTTAATGGGTAGACTTACCGCTGAACCAGTTTTAAAATATTCTTCAAAGGATA
>CADCOW010000181.1 GCA_902803205.1 uncultured Eubacteriales bacterium
TAATAGTGAAGTAGAATATGTAAAAGATAGAAATGTTGATTGCATTATACATATGGCATCATCTACAAGTAATAAGTTTTTTAAAAGCAATCCAGTTGAAGCAACAAGAGTCATATTAGAGCCATCAATTAAATTACTTGAATTAGCAAAAGAAAAAGATAGCAGTTTTATATATTTATCTTCTGAAGAGGTTTATGGGCAAACGGATACTGAAGAACCTATAGATGAGAACTATGTAGGTAGAATTGATAGTTTAAACACAAGGAGTTGTTACCCACTGGGGAAAAAGCTTGTTGAGTTACTCTGTGTATGTTATGCAAAAGAATATAATGTTGATACTAAGATACTTAGACCAAGCGTCATTAATGGACTAACGACAAAGTATGATGAAGAGAGAGTTGATAATGAAATTTTACGATGCATACTAGAAAATAGAAATCTTATACTAAAATCAAAAGGTGAAACAAAAAAATGTATGATATATACTTTAGATGTAATTTCTGCATTGCTAATAGTTTTGTTAAAAGGTGAAAAAGGAAATGCGTATAATGTATCAAACCCAGATACATTTATGTCAATATATGATAGAGCAAATTATTTATTTGATATATTTAATAAGAATTGCAAAGTTGAAATTGCTGAGGAAGATACATCTATAAATGCTGGGTTCCTTCCAAAAAGGCAATTAAAACATAATGTGGATAAACTTGTAAGATTGGGGTGGGGAGCAAGAACATCACTAGATCATATTTATAGAATTGATATTGAGAGATTTAAAGAATAAATAAAACTATAATGTTTATAAATAATTAGATGAGATATGAGTAACTACCAAAAAATTAAAATTGAAAATTTTGGACCTATTATTTCTACTGGAGAGAAACCATTAGACATTAAAAGGTGCACAGTATTTATAGGAGACCAAGGGACTGGAAAAAGTACAATTGTAAAACTTTTTTCTACTTTAACTTGGTTAGAAAAAGCTATAGTGGCAAAAAAAGCTTTTGAGGATAAAAAACTAAATATCACTGAAATAAAAAAACTTTTTTCTCAACAGAATATTCCAGAAACATATTTAACTAATGAAACATTAATAAAATATGAAAGTGACATAATTGATATAAAGATAAAAAATAATCAATTGCATATAAGTGTGCATGAGTATCAAAATAAAGAGTACATATGCCCTAAAATACAATATGTTCCATCTGAAAGAAATTTATTAAGTATTGCAGAAAAATTAACAAATGTTTCTGGCCTTCCAGAAATGATAGTTTTGTTTAATTCAGAATTTAATAATTCAAAACAAGAAATTGGTAAAATAAAATTTCAAAATTTTAGTTTTTCATATGACAAAAAAAGTGATACAAATTATGTTATGACTAAGGGTACAAAATCAAAAGTGAAATTGAAACAAGCATCAAGTGGTATACAGTCAATATTTCCATTGCTTTTTGTTTCAAAATATATTAGCAACTTATTAAAACAAAATGTTTACAAACGTATTAAAATGACTGATCCTACACGACGACAATTTTTAATTGAATCAATTGATAATAATAATGATCAAAGTATAATTAATAATTATATAAGTTCTGGAATAGAGATTAATTTAGATAAAATCGATATTTATAGTTATGAAGATATAATAAAGAGAATTGTAAATTCTTGCTTTATTGAAATAGTTGAGGAACCAGAACAGAACTTGTTTCCTATATCACAGGTTGAAGTATTAAAAAGTATAGTGGAAGATACAAATGGTGAAAATGATAAATTGATAATGACAACTCACTCACCATATATATTAAGTCAAATTAATAATTATATTTTTGCTAAAAGTCAAAACGATTTAAAAAATGTTTCAATTAAAGAAATACCATCTTCTTTATATGTTGATTACAATGATGTAAGTGCATATAAAATAGTTGATGGTTATGTTAATGATATTATGGACAAAGAATATGGTGGCATCGATGTCAATGAAATAGATGAATGCTCAAGAAATATAACAAAAGTGTTTGACAAATTATTTACTTAATATGCAAGAAATTTTAGAAAATAAAATATATATAAATTGTAATGTTGTGAAACAATTCAAAAAAGGCAATATTATATCAATATTTGAGAATAATCGTAAATATATTGCTAATATTAAGAACAGCTCTATAGTATATAGATTATCGGTTGACCCTAACAATGTTAAACAAAAAATAGGGATAATCTTGGAGGGGAAGAAATGTGATTATGGAATGTTTGTGGTAGATAGCAAAGCCTTATATTTAATAGAATTAAAAGGATGCAATGTAGATGATGCATTTGAACAATTAAATGAAACATATAAATGGTTTATTAGTAATACACAAAATAATACTATAAATAAATTCAAGTTTAGAATTGTGGCATCAAAAGTTAAAATAGCTCTAAAATTGAATAAATATCGAAATATGTTAATTAAAAATGGAATTGATAAAAAAGATATTGTAGTAAAGGAAAATGAATTGAGGGAACCCGATAAAATATAAGGCTTTATATATAATATGTGTTGATGAGGCAAAATAATATGCTAAAATTTAATAAGCATTGGCGAACGAGCAGGTAGTGGAGTAATAGATATATTTAATATTTGGAATGATGAAAAACTTAGAAAACCTAAAGTTATTGAAACAATCAATCCAAATAGGACAATTTTGATTTTGCCTCTTGATGCGATTATAGAAATGCAAAAAAATAAAAATGAAAAATCAGGGTTAATGAAAAAAACGGCGGAAAAAGACCGGCGAAAAAGAACTTGAGCAAATTGATAAAGTTATTAAGTATATGAAAAAAGGTACTTGGTATAAAAGGCAAGATTTGGAAAAAGAACTAGGATTAAAAGAATCAAGGACTAAGGAGATTTTGAAAAGCTTAGTCGATAATAAATTAATTATTACTAGGGTGAGTACAAAGGATAGAGAGTATTGTAAAAAAGAATAAATATGCAGAGGGACTTATTATTATAAACTTTAAAGGAATTTATTTAATATGATTAAATATTATTTATATAAAACTAAAGAATTACTAAGAAGTAGGATTAAAGTGATTTTGAGTTTGTCTGTTGTAGTTACAATTATTGTAATTGCTTTTTGTACTTTTAGATTTACATTTACAAAAAATGTTCTTATGGCTCATGGTCTTGGAGGAGTAGAAGTTGATGGAAAAGTTTATGATATTAATAACACATATGAAGGGTTTGAACGATCATATAAAACTGGGATAAGAAATTTCGAAGTTGATTTAATGCTATCAAACGATGAAAAAGTAGTAGCTTTTCACCCATATAGTCAAGCTTTGTATAATCGTTTAAAAATAACAAATTTAGATTTTTCTTATGAAGAATTTATGTCGGGAAAATATTTTATAGGAACTAATTTAGAAGGTTTAAAACCACTTGATGTAGATGATATAGTATTGTTGATTAGTGAATATAAAGATACTAAATGGGTTATTCATATTCATTCTATGAATAGTAAAGAGTATACAGAAATATTTTTAAATGCAATTACGAATAGTAGGTATATTAATGATGAGAACCTAAAAAGAATAAGTATAGGCATTAATTATCAAGAAGAATTGAACATATTAAAAAAATATAATATACAAAATTTAATATACACTCTTTACGAGAAGGAAAAGAGAGATGATGAAGTTGACACCGATGAAAAATTACTAGTATATTTAATTGAAAATAAAATCAAATGTGTATCAATGAATAAATCATTAGTCAAAATATATAAAAATCTCATAAAAAGATTAAAATATAATGATATAAATGTAATGTGTTATGCAGAAAATGATTTTATTAATCAAATTAAGTTAAAATTAATTGGAATGGATTATATAGAAACGGATAATTTTAAGTAAACTATTAAAAAGGATTTTGACTATTATAAATAATTATTGATAAAAATAAAGGAGTATGAATAATCGTGAACCAGACACAAAGAAATGGAGAAATAGATGTATTAAGATTTATATTTATAGTATTGATAATACTTGGACATATCATAAAAGGTTCACTTTTGAATTTAAATATTGAAAGTAAACTAGTTGCTGACATAGGAGTTGAATTTTTCTTTATAGTATCTGGTTATTTTTTATGTAAACATTATTATTATGTAGGTAGATATGTTGAAATAGATAAGTATCCAGAGCATATATGGAAATATATTTTAAAAAAAGCCTCATATATATATATATATATTATAATAAATGTTGTGTTATATATTATTATAAGGATAGTTTTTTTGAAAGAAAACATTATAGTTAATATTTTTAATATTTTGATGGATTTGCCAATGCTATTATTTATTAATATACCATTACATCAAACAGGTACCCTTTATTTTACTGGTCAGTGGTTTTTGTCTGCTATGTTTGTTGCAACATTTATAATTTATACATTATTGATGTATAAAAAAGATGTATTTATTAAGGTTTTATCACCAATTACTACAATTTTTTTGTATGGGTATATGGCATGGAAATATAAAACTATAGTATCAATTAATTTGAAAAGTGATTTTATTGATGGAGCAGTTTTGAGAGCTTTAGCAGGTATATCACTTGGAGTGTTAGCATACTATGTATCGCAAAAAGCTCGCAAAAGTTGTTTTAATAATTTAGGATTAGTTATTTTAAAATACATTTTATTTGCAATTGTGATATGGCATGCAATACAATGTAATCCTAAATATAGATTCTCAATAATTTAATTATTATTTTTTGCAATATGTATTTCTTTTATGAATGATTACACACTTGGTAGCAATGTTATAACAAATCATCTAAGCAAATTATCAATGATTATGTTCATTTGTCATTTTAATGTTATGTATATATTTCATTATTTGAATATTAAATATGAAAATGAAAAGTTTTTGGTTGTAACTATTATGGCACTTGTGATATTGGTTGCTGAAATTTATTATTTGGTAGCTAAAAGAATTGCAAAAATTAATTTTATACATGTAAATTAGTAAAATTATTTAATGGTATTAAAGATATATTATTATATTAGATTATAATTCTTGAAAATTTAAAAATGCTTTATCAAGGAAAAAATTAATCTAAGGATATTTATGCAAGCAAAAATAAATATTAAAAATTATATAGTTATTTATACGATATTGTTTTCCATTATTATTTTGATTGTATTATTAAATTTTAATGGTAGAACTTTGATTTGGAATAATGATGGTAAAAGACAATTTTTGCCGGCATTGATTTATTGGGGAAAGTATATAAGAGAGATTTGGCACAATATAGTAAATTATGGTAAGTTAGTTATTCCACAATTTGATTTGTGTATAGGAGAGGGAGAAGATATTCTACGATGCTTAAATGGTTGCGTAATGCTTGATCCATTTTACATATTGTCTGCATTCGTTGATGAAGGTAATACTTGGATATTATATGATATTTTACAAATTGTTAGATTGTATTTGATCGGATTGGTTTTTTCGTTTTATTGTATCAAAAATAATGTTATGAATATAATTGGAATTTTAGCAGGTGCATTTACCTATATGTTTTGTTTATTTGGACTATTGAATTTTGCACGACATCCGAGCTTTTTAAATGTTATGATATTTTTTCCATTATTGCTAATCGGTATTGATGATGTTATATACAAAAATAAAGGGAAGATATTGACTATCTCTGTCTTTTTGGCTTCCATTAGTTATTTTTATATGTTTTATCAAATGGTGGTTTTAATTGCTATATATTCTATTATCAGATTATTATATTTATATAATAAAAATATAAAAATATTTTTTAAAATTGTACTTCAAATTATAAAAAATTCTTTATTAGGTCTTTGCTTAGCTAGTTTCATAGTTATTCCAATAGTATATATTTATTTATCTAGTTCAAGGTTAGGTATAAATGTTGGGATTAGTGCTTTTTATCCAATTTTATATTATTTAAGATTACCATCAATGTTTATAGGGCTTGATAAAGGAATGTATTGGGTGTATATAGGAGTAACATCATTTTCTATTATTTCATTATTATTTTTGTATATTGATAAAAAACATATTGCTGAAAAGATTTATATATTTGTTTTGCTAATAATGTTGTTAATTCCATTTATGGGACATATCATCAATGCTTTTTCTTATGTAACAAATAGGTGGATTTTTGTTTTAAACTTTATGCTAGCATATATAGTAGCATTAAAGTGGGATGATATTTTAGAATTGAAATTAAGTCAATTTGTTAAATTATATGTTTTGGCAACAATTATTATTTTTGTTAGTTTACTTACGAGAGAAACACGTGTAAAACCAACGGTTGTATCTATTGCAATATTATTAGTGAGTTTGTTAGTTATTGGAATAGGTTTAAATATTAAGAATATAAAAGAGATATCTCTTTTTATTTTATTGCTTTTAAATTTATTTTTTAATATTCATTTTTTTTATTCTAGTTATAACGGATATGCCAATCAAATGTTAACACATGAAGAAATAAATAGTATTAGAAACAATGAAATAGAGCAACTTAAAAAATTATTATTGAGTAAAAAAACAAATGAATTTAATCGGTATTCTGGAAGAAATATAAGTGTTAACTATTCCATGTTAGATAAAATTGCGTCTACAGCTACTTATTGGTCATATCCGAATAGTAATGTATATGAATATAGAAGAAAACTTGAATTACCACAGTCATTAGTAAATGCATTTTATGATTATGATGATAGAGAAGTAAGTATGGCACTTGATTCAGTCAAATATTTTACTATTGATAAAAATGATAAAGGGATTATTCCTAATGGATTTCACAAGATAAATGATTCAGGAGTTAGCGATGAGAAATATAATATTTTAGAAACTAAAAATTATTTACCAATTGTTTATCAATATGATAAAACAATAAGTAGTACTGAATGGGAAAAATTGAATCCAATAGATAAAGAAGAAGCAATGATGGAAGCAATTGTTGTGGATAATAATGATACATTGGATAGTTTAGTTAATTATAATAGTAAAACGGTGAATCTCAATTATAGTTTTGTTAATAAATCTGAAGATATTGTATTAACTGATAATATTGCATATGTTTTGGGAGCAAATAAGAAATTGGTATTGAAATATGATTCATCTGATATAAATGATATATATTTAAGAATTACTGGATTACATTTTAAAGGTATGACACAATGGGATTATTACAACCAAGATATCAAGGAAATTGAAAATACCAAGTATTCTAAACTAAATTTTGAGAGTTTAGATGATAGTGCAAAAAAACAAATATTTGACGGTAAATTTCATTATGTTGAGCCAACAGAAATACGATTGCTATTAAATAATAATTCTATAAATAAAGTTATTAGATATTTTACAAAGTATGCAGCAATTCACTATAGTGACTGGACAAATTTCACGGTGTATATGGGAAAATCAAAAAAGGGACAGAATCAATTAAGTATCACATTTCCAGCGATGGGTATTTATACTTTTGACAAAATTGAAATATTAAAGAAAAATAGTACGAATTTATTTGATAAAAATGATAATTTAAAAGTAAATAACTTGAAAGAAATTGATTTTGAAACTGATATAATTACTACAAAAATTGAATTGAATGAAAAAAAATGGATTTGTTTTTCAATTCCATATAGTAAAGGATGGACTGCATATATTGACGGCGTTAAAACTAAACTTTACAAGGCGAATATAAAACATATGGCAGTAAATTGTGATAGTGGGGTGCATAATATAATTCTTGAGTATAATAGACCTGGGCAGTTTATTGGTAATATTGTGAGTTTGATAGGGATACTTATATTAATATATTTATTTGTTATAAAAAATAGAAGGGAATAGGAGTAGAATGGATAAAATTTTAGTTACAAGGTCATCAATGCCTAGCTTAGATGAGTATATTGAAGAGATTAAAGATATATGGGAATCACACCATCTTACTAATATGGGACCTAAACATAATCAACTGCTTGCAAAACTAAAAGAATATTTAGATGTGCCAAATATTGAATTATTTACAAATGGGCATATGGCACTAGAACTTTGTATACAAGCATTTGATTTTATGAAAGGTGGAGAAATGATTACTACTCCATTTACATTTTCATCTACAACTCACGCTATAGTTCGTAATGGATTGAAACCAGTTTTTTGTGATATAAATCAAGAAGATTATACTATTGATGTTAATAAAATTGAAAAACTAATAACAAACAATACAGTGGCTATAATACCAGTGCATGTATATGGTAATATATGTAATATTGAAGAAATTGATAGAATAGCAAAAAAATATAACTTAAAGGTAATTTATGATGCAGCTCATGCATTTGGAGAAAGATATAAAGGTCAGGGGGTAGGAAATTTTGGTGACGCATCAATGTTTAGTTTTCATGCTACAAAAGTATTCAATACTATTGAGGGGGGAGCCATAGCATTTAATGATGGTAAATTTCAAAAAACATTATATAATCTTAAGAATTTTGGTATAAAAAATGAGGAAGAGGTTGTATATATAGGGTCCAATGCTAAAATGAATGAATTTTGTGCAGCTATGGGGATTTGTAATTTGAGACATTTAAGTGAAGAAATTGGTAAAAGAAGATTAGTCTATAATAAATATGTAGAAAGACTAGAAAAAGTAAAAGGAATTAAGTTAAATAGGTTACGAGGTGATGTTGAATATAATTTTGCATATTTTCCAATAGTTGTTAATTCTTCTGAGTTTGGTGTGGATAGAAACAAAGTATTTGATGAATTAAAAAAATGCGATATACATTCAAGAAAATATTTTTATCCACTTATTAGCGATTATGAATGTTATAAAGTTGAGTATAATTCTAATGAAACTCCAATTGCAAAAAAGATAAGCAATGAAGTTTTAACTTTACCAATGTATGCAGATTTACAATTAGATAGTGTTGATAAGATTTGTGATATTATTTTATCATTGGAGAAATAAAAAGATGTAAATGATACTTGTGTAGTTAAGTTTAATTAATAATTGTTTTTAATAAGGGAATAGTATGAACAAAAAATTTTCAATAGTTATACCAGTTTATAAAAATGAGTTAAATTTGCCTATTACAATTCCATACGTAATAGAAAATTTTAATTTGTTTAATAATTATGATGTTGAATTAATATTAGTTAATGATGGTTCTCCGGATAATTCAATTGACATTATTAGAGAATATAAGAAAAAATATCCAGATTTAATTAAGGCAGTTTCTCTGTCAAGAAATTTTGGACAAGCGGCAGCAATAAGATGTGGTTTTGATGTGTCAAATGGAGATGTGATAGGTGTAATATCAGCAGATCTTCAAGATCCTTTTGAATTATTTGTTGAAATGCTTAAAGAATGGGAAAATGGGTATAAAATTGTAATTGCCACTCGTTCACAGAGAAATGAAAAGAATGTTTCAGTTGCATTTTCAAAGATTTTCCATAAAATAGTGAAAAAATTTGTAAACAAAGATTATCCAGATGGGGGATTTGATTTTTTTGTTATAGATAAAAGTATTAAAGACGAATATTCACAAATTGATTTAGTTCCAGCATTCCCTCAATTGTTATTGTTATCGCTGGGACATAAACGAAAATTTATAGAATATACAAGACAAAAAAGAGAAAAAGGAAAATCAGGCTGGACATTACAGGCAAAGATCGATCTTGCAATAGGTGTGCTAGTATATTTTAGTGATTTCCCTTTGAAAATTGTATTATTTGGTGGCATATTTTTGCTTCTATTTTCTTCAATTTTTATTATTGTTGATTTGATATTATTATTTACAAAAGTATTGAATTTTAATATTATAATAGATATTGGAGCAATGTTATTATTCTTTATTTCAATAATTTTAATAGCAATAGGAATAGTGGGAGAATATATTTATTATAATTTTAAAATAAGTAAAAAATACCCTGCATACATTATTGAGGATTAATATTTATATTTATCATGAACAGTTTCTATAAAAGAAATGAATTAGAACAAATAGGATTCAAGAATGTTGGATCAAATGTTTTGATAAGTAAAAATGCAAGTATATATGGTGCAGAAAATATTTCTATTGGCAATAATGTGAGAATTGATGATTTTTGTATTTTGAGCGGTAAAATAGAGATAGGTTCATTTATTCATATATCGGCATATACTGGATTGTTTGCTGGTAATGCAGGAATTATAATAAATGATTTTGTTACAATATCTTCAAGGTGTGCAATTTATGCTATAAGCGATGATTATTCTGGAGAATATATGGCTAACCCAATGGTGCCGGATGCATATAGAAAAGTCGAGTCAATAGAAGTTATTTTTGAAAAGTATAGTATAGTTGGGACAGGCACTACAATTTTACCAGGTTCAATTATTGGGGAAGGCACTGCAGTTGGCTGTATGTCGTTAGTAAAGGATAAACTTACTAGTTATGGCATATTTGCAGGAGTGCCTTGTAAAAGAATTGGAGATAGAAAAAAGGATTTTTTAAAATATAAAGAATATTTAATTGAAGAGTAAATAAATGATTGAAACAGTAAAACAATTTCTAAAATTTGGCATTGTTGGATTTGTGAATACAGTATTGAATTATATTATTTATTATGTTTTAGTGAATAATAAAATTAATTATTTGATTGCTAATGCAATAAGTTTTATAATTACAGTTGCGGTATCATATATATTAAATGGGTTATTTACATTTAAGGATAGTGGCAAGCAATTTAAATGGTCTTTTTCTAAATTAATAAAATCATATTGTTCTTATTTTTTTACTGGTATTGTTATAAATAGCATAATGCTATTTTTTTTAATTGAAAAAATAGGTGTTGATAAAAACATAGCACCAATTTTCATACTAGCTGTGACAGTACCAATTAATTTTGTTTTTAATAAGTTTTGGGTGTTTGAGAATAAGGATACTAAAAAATATTATATTTAATTATAGTTTAAATAGATTTGTTTGGGAATTTAAATTTAAAATCGGTTATTATGCATTGGAGTGTTAAGTATGAGTGAAAATAAAATTGAAATTAATAATGAAGAAATAAGCACAAAGGTTACAAAATTTGAAGAATATTTGGATTATTTAGGTATTCCATCAAAAAATATTATTGCATCTTTAGCTGAACGAGAGAATATAATGCAAATGTTGCCAAAACTTATTCAAGAAATACCAGAAGAACAAAAGCATAATGCTGAATATCTTTCAAAATTTGTTGCAAGTGCAATAATTGGATTGTTTGATTCGTCTTTAAATTATGTGTGGAATGAAGTTGTGCTTAGTTTGAGAAAGAAAGTAGTTAATTATGGGTTAGATGTTTTTTATGATAATGCTGGACTTGGAACTGCAAGAGAACAATATAACAACGAAGAAGATTTAAAGGGTATAAAGGATTGTGTTTTGCTTAGAACATTAAAAAATCTTGAATTGATTTCAGATATTGTATATAGAAAATTGAACCATATTTTAGATATGAGAAATCAAATTGGTGCATCACATCCCAATAATTATAGTATTAATTCTTTTGAATTGCTAGGGTGGCTAAAGATTTGTGTAGAAGAAGTAATTGCGGATAAACCATCTAATAATGCAATATGCATTAATAAAATACTAGAAAATTTGAAAAAGAATAAAAGTCCAATAGATGATATTACACTAAGTTCTATAGATGAGGCATTAGCGAAAATTCCATCAACAATGTGCGGAAATCTTTTAAGAGCATTATTCAGAATATTTGTTTCAGCAGATACACCATTAGAAATAAAAAATGATGCACTTAAGTTATCAGTTATAGTTTGGAAATACTGCAAAGATGATGTTAAATATGATTTAGGAGAAAAGAAACTACAATATAAGAATAATCTTCAAAATGATAGTGACGAGTATGCTTACAAATTTTTTGAAAAATGTGGTGGGTTATCATATTTATCATTAACAGAAAAGAGCTTACAGATTAGCCATTTATGTGATGATTTAATTACTGCACATAATAGTTGGGATAATTATTATCATGAACCGTATTTCGCGATGGAAATAATGAAGTATATTAAAAAATCATCTGATATACCTGAAACTAGAATATTTAAATTATTAAACACTTTTATAGAATGTCGTGTTGGACGTGAGGTTACATATTGCAATGGAGTATCACCAGGTGCAAAGCAGTATTATGATAGTTTATTTAATATGCTATCTGAGAAACAAGTAAAGGTAGTTATTGTTGAGTTACAAAAACATTTAGATGGTATTTATAATGGTAATTCTATTAAAGCTAAGAACGCATTAGAAATCATAAGAATTTTGAAACTTGGAGAATATAGTGACAGGATGAATGAGATATTAGATTATATTATTGAATTCGCAAACAGAGGATTAATTAATAAAGTTTGGCTCTGTTATACTAATCAGTATATAATAAAATGCAGAAAAATGTTTATTTTATAAGGTTTTTAGCAATTTTTAATATAAACTTCATAATTTTTTATATATAGTTTATAAAAATTTGGTAAAATTAAAGTATAATATATGTATAGAATTTATAAAAATGTAAAGGAAAAATAAGGTATGAAAAGAAATGATATAGTAAATACAATTGGCAAAGAATATAACACATCAAATATTGAGGGGGGGGGAATGGAGTTATATTCAAGATGCTGGAAGTAAAGAAAAACTTATAGAAAAGTTGGGAAGAAATCCAAAACACTTTAAGTTAGACATAAGATTTAAAAAGAATGATTTAGTAATTTTAATTGAAACTAAACAAGACGCAAAAGATAAAGACACATCACAATTAAAAGAATACTATGATGAAGAAATTGTTTTGCATAAAGAAAATTCTAAAATTATTTGCATATTAGCCAATACTAAAAATGATAAAATACGAGTATGGAAAGGCGATATAATTGATGATAATGAACTTAAAAAAGAGAAAAAAATAAAAAACATAGATTATTATTTGAATTTTTTTAATACTACTAAAAAAACAGATACTGAAATAAAACTTCTTGAAAATAAACTTATTAAAAATTTAAAAAAAATAAATGAAGATATGCACGGAACAGAATTACATATAAACGAAAGTGATAGAATACAATTTATATGTGGTTTAATGATGGCTGGTTTAGGTGTTGAAGATAAAAATGTAAAGCCATTACAATTAAATGAATTAAAAGGCGAAAATTCAAATGAAAGTAATGATGGTCATGAAGTAGTAAAAAAAATCAAAGCATTTTTAGAAAATAGAAATTTGCCAAAAGATAAATTAGAAACATTAAAAGGAATATTGAATAATATTTTTGTATTAAAAAAAGATATGTGGCAAACTACAAAAGGTGATGACAGTAAAATTAAAAAATATTATAAAATAATACAAGAAGATTTTATACCTATATTAAAAGATGATATTAAAATTGATATTACAGGAACATTATTTAATACAATTTCATTATGGTTTATGGGACAAGGTGGTGATGGGAATAGTATTGTATTAACACCAAGACATACAACAGATTTAATGGCAAAATTATGCAAGATAAATAGAGATAGTAGAGTGTGGGATTTTTGTGCAGGTAGTAGCGGTTTTTTAGTAAGTGCTATGAAAGAAATGATACAAGATGCACAAGAGAACATTGTAGATAAAAATGAATTAGAAAAAAAGATATATGAAATAAAATCACAACAATTATTAGGTGTAGAACTTAATACTGATATGTATATGTTAAGTGTTCTTAATATGATATTAATGGGTGATGGTTGTAGCAATTTAATAAATGGTGATAGTTTAAAATTTAATGGTAGATATGATAGTGATGATAAAAAAGAAGAATTTAAAGCAGATACATTTTTATTAAATCCTCCATATAATCAAAGTGGTCGTGGAATGGTATTTGTAGATAGAGCATTTAAACTTATGAACGAACAAAATACTGACAAACGAACAATGAAAGGTGCTGTTTTAATAATGGATAGTGCTGGAAGTGGACAAGGTGGAGAATATAACAAGTCAATATTGGAAAAAAATAGTTTAATAGCAAGTATAAAAATGCCAAGTGATTTATTTATAGGAAAAGCAGGAGTTCAAACAAGTATATATTTATTTGAAATAGGAAAAACACACGACAAAGATAAAAAAGTAAAATTTATAGATTTTAGTAATGATGGTTATACAAGAAGTAACAGAAGAAAAGCAAGCCAAGAAACAAATTTGAAAAATGTAGGAAATGCAGAAAAAAGATACCAAGAAGTTTTAGATTTAGTTGAATATGGCTATGATAAAACTAAAATAGAATTATTAACCGAAGATAATTATATTGAAGATAAAATAACATTAGAAGGCAATGATTGGAATTTTAGTCAACATCAGGTAATAGATACAATGCCAACAGAAGAAGATTTTAAGAAAGTAGTAGCAGATTATTTAAGTTGGAAAGTAAGTGCAATTATAAAAGGTGAGATAGAGTTAGAAGAAGAAAAAGGAAAAAATGAGAATGAACAAAAATAATAAAATAATAAAAAGATATGGGCAATACAAAGTCGATGACTTATTTGATATACACCCAACTAAAAGTTGTAAGGTTAGTGGGGAAAAAGGGAAAACTCCATTTTTATCAAATACAGCATTAAATAACGGAATAACAAAGTATGTTAAAGAAAAACCAACTGAAAAAGGTGGAATGATAACTTTTAGCGATACAACTGAAAGTGAGAAAACAGTATTTTATCAAGAAAGAGATTACATAGGGTTTTCACATATTCAAGGAATGTATGCAAGAAATAAAGAAGTTTGGAATAAAAATAAGTATTTATATTTTATTGGAGCATTTATAAATGGAATTGGAAAAGGTTTTAATTATGCTAATAAATTTAATAGAGAGAAAGCCAAAAATGTAATAGTTTTAATGCCAATAAAAGATGAAGTGAAAGAAAAAGAAAAATATGATATTGAAGATATAGATTTCAATTATATGGAAGAAAGAATAAAAGAATTAGAGGAAGAAAGAATAAAAGAATTAGATTTATACTTAAAAATTAGTAAGTTAGATAATTATGTGATAAATGAAGAAGATAAAAAAATATTAAATAAAAAAATTAGGTTCAAGGGATTTAAATTAAATGATATTTTTGAAGCAAGTAATGGCGATATAGATTTACAACAAAAAGATGTTAATAATAAAGGCGAATATATTATAACAAGTGGTGATAGTAATAATGGTATATTAGGAAAAACTGATATTAAGGCAAAAATATTTGATAAAAATACAATAACAGTTGATATGTTTGGAAGTGCTTATTTTAGAGATTATAGATATAAAATGGTAACACATGCAAGAGTATTTTCATTAAAACGAAAAGATAAAACACAAATGAAATTAAATGAAGGTTTATATTATGTATCATTATTAAGATTGTTAAAATCAAAACATAGTTATAATGATATATGTTCATGGAAAAAAATTCAAAACAATATAGTATTATTGCCAATAACAGAAGAAGAACAAATAGATTATAACTATATGGACAAATATATAGAAATAATGAAAAAGAAAACAATTAAAAATGTAATTGAGTATAAAGATGAAATTATAAACCTTACAAAGGAAGTAGTTAAGTAACAAATAAATATTTATGTGTTATTAAAATTGAAAAGGAATTTTTTAATGGGATTAAGTAAAAATGAATATGATTTATTAGAACAATTAATTAACAATTTAGACGATAACCAAAAGAAAAATATTGCAAGTTTATTAAATACTAAAAAGCGAAAAACTAAAATTACTAAAACTAAAATTGCAAAAATTTATAAATCAACTACTACTACAAAAGAATGCCCACATTGTCACTCAAAACATATTATTAAATGTGGAAAGAGCAGCAATAAACAAAAATATTATTGTAAAGAATGTAATAAATATTTTGTGCCGACTGAAAATACATTATTATTTAATACTAAAAAAGATATAAGTGTATGGGCTACTTATATGAATTGTATGTTAGATAAAAAATCTATTAGAGAATGTGCTGAAATTTGTAATATAAGTTTAAAAACTTCATTTAATTGGCGACATAAAATATTAGATGTTTTATCTAATATGATGAATGATGTGAATTTAAATGGTATTATAGAAAGTGATGAAACTTTTACTGCTGTATCTTATAAAGGTAATCACACAAAATCAAAAACATTTATTATGCCAAGAAAATCACATAAA
>CADCOW010000182.1 GCA_902803205.1 uncultured Eubacteriales bacterium
ATAAAATTCTTTAATGTCGTGTAAGTATTTATTTATAGTACTCTTAGCTTTTTCCTCTTCCTTTAGATGTCTTTCAAATAATTTAATCTTGTCATTCATGTCAGAACCTCCCCAATATTATTATTGGTTATATTTTACACAAAAAAATGAGAGACATTACCCATCTCTCATTACATATTATTTAGTGTCCACTCAACAATGTTAAAAACTTGCATAAAATAAAAATTTATCAACAAAATCAATAGTTTTTCTTCAAAAATATTATAAATGTGTTATACTAACTGCAAGAAAAAAATTAAAAATATAAAAAATAGCTCGCCCATAGAATTTTCTACCATTATTATGCCACAATATTGCCACTTTTCATATCTTGAATAAACATAAAAATATTATATAATAAAAATATGAGAAAAAATATATTTATAAAATTAAATATTTCTATATTGAGCCTTGTATTATTATTTTCAAATACCATAGCATTTGCAGAGGCAAATATTATAATAGCACCTACAAATACGCCTCCTACTTCTACAAACGATATGCTTTATAGTTATGATTCTTATGGCAATATAATCCCAGGCTCAGGCATTAGCATAACAAATCCAGATAATAATACAAACATTATAAATAAAGAAGCGGAAGTAATGTCAACATTTGCCTATGATGCAGGAAGCATTGATTATATAACAGTCCATCATATAGTTGAAGAAAACAATAACTTTTATTGTTATGAAAATGGCTTGCCTGTAAGAAATGGTTGGAGAAAAATAAGTAGAAACTCATTCGCCTCTTTTGCACCTATAGATAAATATCATGATAGTTATATTTGGGCATATTTCACATCATCAGGTAGAGCTATAAAAGCAAGTTCAGGCTCTATAAAAAAAGTCAAAATAGGAAATTACGATTATGCTTTTAATGAATATGGTCAACTTCTTCTCGGCTTTTTTAATGATAACGGTGATATGTGGTATGAGAGTGAAAGTGAAGACCCTTTTGACTTACTTGATGATAGAAATAGTTTATATCATGCAAATGAATCAAGTGGTGTATTAACTTCTGGTTGGTATAAAATGAGAAATACAACTTCAAGATATCCAAACAAAGATAGTATTTGGCTTTATTTTTCACCTTCAACATTTAAAATCACAAGATCAACCAGTAATAATTATAAAAGTTTAACTATCAATGGTAATACTTATGCATTTGATGACAATGGTGTTATGCTAACTGGATTTGAAGCAAGTAAATATAATGAAGAACATGGCGGGACTATTAAAAATGTTTACTTTGGGATGGATGGTGCAGAGATAAAAAATGGTTTCTTCAATTTAAATATGGATGATGAATATACATATGAAATGTTTGAAGATTATGAAGAGCAGTATGATGATGACGACATAACTATTTATCTTAACAAAAATGGACGAATTTATAGAAATATGATTAAAAAGATTGGTGCATCATATTATGGATTTGACCAAAATGGTGTGCTTTTAAAAGGTTTAACTGTATGGAATGGTCGTGAATATGTAGCAACAGTTGATACTGATTCTACAAATGGAAAAGATTTTATGTCAAAAGGCATTTATTGTCAAAAGTATGGTGGTATGAG
Source organism: uncultured Eubacteriales bacterium (assembly GCA_902803205.1). Lineage (GTDB taxonomy): Bacteria > Bacillota > Clostridia > Lachnospirales > Lachnospiraceae > UBA3633. The sequence continues at coordinate 1,616 of CADCOW010000182.1, forward strand.
TACACTTTCAAACAATGATGTTTTACATTATTTTGATTACAATGGCAAAAGGATAACTTCTGGAAAAATTGATTTATCAGATAACACATATACTTATGTAGCAAACAATAGTGGTGCAATAACAGGAACTCACAACAAAAAATATTATGTTTATGGATTACTTGTGAAACCAGAAGAATCAAAATATGGTGTGTATATTAAAAATCCAACTAAAACAAATTTTACTATGTCAGAAGTTGTAGATTCCGATAATATAGTTGTTAATTCAAATGGTAGTGTATTAAACGGCTCTAATGTATTAAAAGATGATGATGATAACTACTGGTTAGTAAGTGGAAATAAATTAATAAATGTTTATAATACAAATATACGAAAAAGTGGTGAGGCGTGTTATTTTAGGTCAACTGGTCAAAACGGCAGAGATGAATGGATACCATTTGGAGTTAAAGATGCGTATGGTAGAACTTGTGTAGAAGCTGTCACTCCGAATGGAACAAGACTTGCTGATGGAGCTATAAGTTCTTACCAAACTAAAATTCATTCAGATCAGGCAATAAACTTTTATATAAGATAAAGAAAGGTAGTTAGTTGACACCCAATCGGGCGGATGGTATCCGCCCTCTTATTATTTATTCATTTATAAAAACTGGGTCAGGGAAGAAGCTAATGTCCTCTGCTGAATCAATCGTTCCCTTTTTCTTATTTGTACAAACAATGTTTAAATCTTTATCAACTACAAGTTCATATACGACATCATATGCCTTCTCGCCACCTTCCCAAGGTCTTCCATAAGTAAAAGTAAGAGTTTTCTTTCCTTCCTTTGTTGCTCTAAAATAATAAACTCTTTTACTTGGTGAACCAACTACATTAAGGTCTTCATTCATTTGATAATCTTCTCTATCAAGAGTTATCTCTGCATCACCATTTGAAAACACATATTCCCAATCAAATCCAGTAGTTGGATTTGTTGTAAATGTGAGTGATAATAATTTACCTTTACCATATTTAGTTCCGCCAATACCACCACTAACACAGGCAAAAAATGATGCACATATCATTATACTAAACAATGCTAATAATAATTTTTTCATATTTTTCTCCTTACTATTCTGTTTTTGATTTTAATATTTTAAATATAAAATCTTTATTAGAATCTGTTTTATCAAACATATCAATTATAAGTTCTATAGAATCTTCTTTCTTTTGGTCATTTACTAATTTATGTATATAGTTTGCTGCTTCAAGTTCATTTGCATTAAGAAGTAAGTCATCTCTTCTTGTGCCACTTTTTTGTATGTCTATAGCAGGGAAAATTCTTCTCTCTTGTAGTTTTCTATCGAGTACAAGTTCCATATTACCAGTTCCTTTGAACTCTTCATATATTACATCATCCATTCTTGAGCCTGTATCTACAAGAGCAGTGGCAAGAATTGTGAGAGAACCTCCCTCTTTCATATTTCTTGCTGCTCCAAAAAACTTCTTTGGCATATGAAGTGATGCTGGGTCAAGTCCACCTGATAATGTTCTACCACTTGCTATGCAAGTTAAATTATATGCTCTTGTAAGTCTTGTAAGTGAATCAAGAAGTATCACCACATCATTTTTTTGTTCTACCAGCCTTTTTGCTCTTTCAACTACCATCTCAGCAACTCGCTTATGTCTTTCAGGTGTCTCATCAAAAGTAGAATAAATTATTTCTACATTGTCACCTTTTACCTCATCTTTCATATCAGTTACTTCTTCAGGTCTTTCATCCACAAGTAAAATTAATAAGTGAATATTATTATTATATTTTAGAAGTGATTTTGCAACTAATTTTAAAAGTGTAGTCTTTCCTGCCTTTGGTGGAGATACTATAAGTCCTCTTTGACCTTTCCCAATGGGTGAAAGTAAATCTATAACTCTTATAGCTGTGTTGCCTCTTTCACTATCATCCAATAATTTTAATTTTTCATTTGGGAAGATTGGAGTCAACTTATCAAATCTAACTCTATTTTTAACTTTTTCTGCATCCACTCCATTAATTTCAAGTAAAGTAGTAAGTGCTGCAAATTTTTCACCTTCTCTTTGATGTTTTTTAATTCCTTTTAATATGTCGCCAGTTCTTAAATCATATTTATATATTTGTTGACCAGACACATATACATCATCGGCACCTGGTAAAAAATTATCACATCTTATAAAGCCAACTGTTCTTTTACTATGTTCACCTTCAAGTTCTACAATTTCAAATATTCCATTACAAAGTTCTCCAGAATTATTCTCTTTTACTGGCTCACTTGCATACACTTCCATAAGCAAATCAATAATCTCAGACTTAGTCTTAATACTAACTTTTAGTCCTTTTTCTTTAGCCATTTCTTTTAACTGCTCAAGTGTCAATGTTTCTAACTTTTCTCGCATATTTCTCCCCTACACAAAAAAATAAAAATATGTTATAATTATATGGTTATGAGTAAAAATAATAATATTGAAACTAAACAAAAAATGTCAATTATGGAAATTATCCTTAGATTCTTCTTTGGTTTTCTTATCCCTTTTGTTTTAATAAATGGTTTGATTTTCTTTATATATATACAGTGTCCAATTATAAAAGTTGTGGATACAGATTCAAAAGACTTTGAAGAAAATAAAATTAAATTTTCAGTTGAATGCAAATTACCTCTAAAAGAAGTGAAGGTTTTATATCAAGATAAAGACTTTGCATATTCTAAAACTGATAATTTATATGTCATAGATGTTACTGACAATGGAACTTACACTGTAAAAGCAACTGCTATAAATGGTGCAATAAGTGTATACAATGCACCTATTGAAAGTAAAGATGTGACTCCACCTTCTATTGATGTTGAAACTGTCGTCATCACAGGCAATGTTTTAAATATAACTGTTCGTGATGATAATTCTGGAATTAATTATGATAATTTATATGCTACACTTGAAAATGGGGGAAAAATTTATCCAACATTTACAGATAAAGAAGTAGGTGCTGTCCAGTTTACAATAGAAACTGGTGATAAAATAGTTGTGCATGTTGAAGACATAGTTGGAAACTTTTCAGAAACCCCATTCACAATTACATAGTTTTTTATAAATAAAATTTATATCTTATACTCTTGGTCCTGCATTTTTTATAATATCAGGCATATGAGGGTATTTTTTTTCAAAATTTTCTTTAAACATATTGGCAAGTTTCTTTGCTTGATTATCATAAGCAGACTTGTCTTTCCAAGTATCTCTTGGATTTAATATATCACTTGGACAATCCTTAATATCCTTAGGTATATCCACATTAAAAACATCATCATGAATAAAATCTGATTTTTCTATAGTTCCGTTTAAAGCTGCTGTCACCATAGCTCTTGTATATTTAAGTTTTATTCTTGAACCAACTCCATATGGTCCACCAGTCCAACCTGTATTTACAAGATAAACTCTTGTCTTATATTTTTCAAGTCTCTCTCCAAGCATCTCTGCATACTTTTCTGCAGGAAGTGGCATAAATGGTTCGCCAAATAAAGTTGAAAATGTTGGTTGTGGTTCAGTAACTCCTCTTTCAGTTCCTGCAAGTTTTGATGTAAAACCGGTAACAAAATGATACATAGCTGCATTTTTATCAAGTCTTGATATAGGAGGTAAGACTCCAAATGCATCGGCAGTTAAAAATATAACTACTTTAGGTATGCCACCAACTCCTGGTATCTGAGAATTTGAAATATATTCAACAGGATAACCAACTCTTGTATTTTCAGTTATAGATGAATCTGAATAATCGCACTTTCTTGTTTTTTCATCCATTATAACATTTTCAGCAAGTGCACCAAACTTTATAGCACGATATATCTCTGGTTCATTCTCTTCTTTTAAGTCTATACATTTTGCATAACAACCGCCTTCAAAATTAAATACTCCATCTTCTGACCAACCATGCTCATCATCACCTATAAGTTTTCTATTTGGGTCAGCAGAAAGTGTTGTCTTGCCAGTTCCTGAAAGTCCAAAGAATACTGCAGTCTCCTTTGTCACAGGATCCATATTTGAAGAACAATGCATAGGAAGTATGTTTTCTTCCATAGGCATAATATAATTCATTATACTAAATACTGTTTTCTTTATTTCTCCAGCATAAGCAGAACCTGCGATTATAGCAGTGTTCTTTTCATAATCTATCATAATTGCTGCTTCAGAATGAATCTTAAGTTCCTCTGCATTTAACTTTAAACCTGGTGCAACTAAAATTGTCCACTCAGGCTCCAAAAAGTTTTTTAATTCTTCATCATTTGGTCTAACTAATAACTGATGTATAAATAAGTTTTGACTTGCGAGTTCATTTATTATTCTAAACTTTCTTCTGTATTTTTTATCTGCACCAGCAAATCCATCGAATACAAAAACATCTTTATCTCCAAGATAATTTATAATCATATCTCTTATCTTGCCAAATGTTTCTCTTGTAGTTGGCACATTAACTGAACCCCAAGATATTTTATCATGCACTGCATCTGAATCAACTATAAATTTATCTTTTGGAGATCTACCAGTATACTTTCCTGTCTTCACAAGAAGTGCTCCTGTATCAGTAAGTTTCCCTTCATTTCTTTTTAATGCTTCTTCTACAAGAACTGCTGGTTCTAAATTTCTATAAATATTTTTTGATTTAATTTTTTCTAAAAAATTTTCCATTATGATACCTTTGCTATCGCCTTTCCATTTTCATTTATTGTATAACTTCCTACTGAAGTTGTGATATTCCTTGTTTGTCCTGCTGGTGCTTTTGCAAGCGTTCCATCATCTTGTAAATAATATGCTCCTGTTGATACATTTACCCAAGTGCCATGTCTCATTTCACCACTTGTTGGATCAAAGTAATACATATTTCCATTACTCATTTGTCTCCACCCAGTAATCATATATCCTGATGAATCCACACAATATACTTTACCATTTTGTTTTATCCATTCATTGTTGGCACTCTGTCCATTTCCTTTTATAAAGTACCAACCTTTATTGTCTCTTTGCCAGAGTCCTTGTGTATCTCCTGCATTTGTAACACTTGTACCCATAGTCGCTTGTGCTATAGCAGTTTGATTTGCAAGTACTGCCTGATTTGCAAACGCTGCTTGATTTGCAAGTGCCGCTTGATTACTTGCTGCAAGATTTGCAAACATTGCTTGACTTGCTTCAAAATTTGCTTGAGCCATAGCATTTGCATTTGCTACATTTGCCACATTCAAAACTGTATTATAATTTACACTACTACCTGCCTCAATAGATGCGACCTTTCCAAAATTAAGTAATTTAGTTGTGTCAGTAAACTGTGAATCATTTGCATTTAATACTATTGCTATAAGTCTTTGACCGTTGTAATCAAGTTCAGATGCCATAGTATATTTTGCTTTACTTGTATAGCCAAGTCTACTTGCTGAAATTCCCACATAATAATTTTTATCACCAGGAATCAATAATTTATTACTTGTTGTAAGTGCAAGTGCACCTCTATGAGTTGTCGCTGGAAGAACATAAGCAGGTTGTTGTAGCATAAGTTTAAGCACTGGGTTAGATGTAACCTTATCCATTATGATTGCTGCATCATATGTATTTGTCACTTGTGCTGTATTATTTAATCCTGTAGGATTAGTGAAGTTAGTTGCTACACAACCCCAACTTCTTACTGTTTGATTCATTATATTAACAAAATTTGGTATACTTCCTGCCACATTTTCTGCCACTACATTTGCAACATCACAGCACGATTTTACAAACATAGCTCCTATAGCATCTCGCACTGTTATTGTATCGCCTGCTCTTAATTTTGCAGTATTAGCACCTGATTCAAGATTTGACACAGCCGAGGCACTTACAGTCAATACATCATCTAAATTTTTATATTGTACAAGAATAGCAGCGGTTACAAGATTTGTAAGTGCTGCAGGATGGAATGGATTAAGTCCACCTTTTGAAAAATAAATTTGTCTTGTATTCGCATTTGCAATAAGTGCACCTGACGCAACTATATTTGGCTTAACTGCTCTTATAAAATCATTTGTTGTATATATTATAACTCCATTATTAACCATAGTTGATATATTATTTATACTTGTTGTATATGATGGAATTACATTTTGTTGTTTATTGGAATTACTAATTTGATTATCTGTAGTTCCTGGTCCAACTGTATCACTAGACTGTAACCCTATTCCTCCAGCAACAGGTTCTGAAATCTCATGCACTGTAGGTCCCATATCAGCCGTACTAGATCCTACATTTGAAAGTAATGCACCATTAGATATTACTTGAGCATTTTGCCTGTAAGTTCTAAGAGATTCATTATTAGCTGCAGGTGATGAAATATTACTTACTTTTGGTCCTGCATCCACTGTATTGCTACTATTTGCAAGCGAACTAACCATATTGCCTGTAAATGTATCAACACTTACCCCTTGTATAGGAGTGTCATAAGTCATTGCACTATTTGGTCTTAACCCTGGTCCTGAATATTGATTCTGTAAGTAAGTAGTAGTTGCATTTAAGCTTTGTCTCTTATCTCCTATTCCTGGTGCTACTCCAACTACAACATTGTCCGCATATATTGTTGTAGTAAAAAGTAGTACAAGATTCATCAAAATAGATAAAAACTTTTTGGGAAATGATTTATGCATTATCACTTTCCTCCTTTTCATTTATCCTATCTTTTTTTTCATCTTCTATACCAGTAATATCAGTAAAAAGTTTCATAAACTCTTTACCAGTGATTGTCTCTTTTTCAATCAAGTATGCTGCTATCTTATCAAGAGCTTCCCTATTCTTACTTAGAAGTTCTTTTGCTTTTTCAAATGACACTTTTAGCATTTTTTGGACTTCTTCATCAACTTGTGTAGCAGTTTCATCACCACAATTCATATCAATACCATTTTCAAGATATTGACTATGAGTAGTAGCAAGCCCCATAAGCCCAAATCTTTCACTCATACCATATTGAGTTACCATAGCTCTTGCAAGTTTTGTTGCTTGTTCTATATCATTTGCAGCTCCAGTTGTTATTGTATCAAATACTATCTCTTCTGCTGCACGACCTGCAAGGAATACAACCAATTTTTCTTCAAGTTCTTTCTTAGTATTAAGATATTTTTCTTCTTCTGGAGTTTGGAGAACATACCCAAGTGCTCCCATAGTTCTTGGAACTATAGTTATCTTTTGTACTGGCTCTGTATTTTTTTGAAGTGCAGTTACAAGTGCATGTCCAACCTCATGATAAGAAACTATCTTTCTTTCTTCTTTAGATAATATTCTATCTTTCTTCTCTTTACCAACAAGCACTACTTCAACAGCTTCTTTTAAATCCTGTTGGCAAACCTTATCTCTTTTTGCTTTTGCTGCAGTAATTGCCGCCTCATTTATCATATTGGCAAGGTCAGCACCAACTGCGCCTGATGTAGAAAGTGCAATCTCTTCGAAGTCAACTGTATCATCAAGTTTTACATCTTTTGAATGAACCTTTAATATAGAAACACGACCTTTTAAATCAGGTTTTTCAACTACTATTCTTCTATCAAATCTTCCTGGACGAAGAAGTGCTTGATCTAAAATCTCAGGACG
>CADCOW010000183.1 GCA_902803205.1 uncultured Eubacteriales bacterium
GTCTTGATTTTTGCAAGAGTTTTGCAAACTCGCGCTTACGCGCTCAAACAGTGCTAAAACTCTAAGCAAAAATCTACGACAAATTCATAAAAAATTTGTTTTTACTCCAACTATTTTCTTATGCGAGGTGATTGTAAATAATTCATATATATTATAATTCGATAGCACCTCGTTGTAATTAGGAACATTGTTATTCTAACTTGCTATCTCGCTACAGCGGTTCCGCAGCAGGTTAGAATTACTATATTTTAGAATTTTGCGTTAGGAGCAAAAAAGTCACCGGATAAGAGAGCGAGCACTATGCGGGCTCGCATAGCTTCACCTCTACATAGTGCGAAGCTCGGCCGTTGAGCTTTTTTGCGACTGCTTTTAGCAAAGGTCTAAAATATTTAGTAATTCTTCCTGCGAGGACCAAGCGCTGAAGTGAGATAGCAAGTAGAATAATCGGTTTTAATTAGTTTAGTACGAGGTGCTTGCAAAAAATATGTTAAGATGAAAATACAGTTTAAAATAAAATATTTAGTTTTACTTGTCACAGTTTTTGTTGCAAGTATGTTTTTGAATGCTACAGCATTTGCAAAAAACAATGTTTCCAATATCAATATTGATGTACTGATTCATAACAATGGTAAGGCAACCATAACAGAGCAGTGGGTAGGAACATTTGATGAAGGGACAGAAGTATATATACCTATAGAGGATAATTCACTTATTATCTCCAATTTTAGAGTATCTATGAATGGCAGAGAATTTTTAAGTGTAGAATCATGGGATGTAAATGAAACTTTTGAAAATAAATCATTTCGCTCAGGAATAAATAAAACAAGTAAAGGTCGTGAACTGTGTTTTGGTATATCCAATTATGGCTCAAATACATATACATTTTCATATGATATAGACCCTCTTGTAAAAGCATATGAAGATGCTGATGGATTTAATTTTATGTTTTTAAATCCTGGTATGAGTATATATCCAAGCAATGCAGTGATTAGGTTTAGACTTGACAATAATTCAATATTTTCAGAAGATACAGCAAGGATATGGGGATTTGGTTTTGATGGACAAACAAGATTTACTGAAGATGGTTATGCAGTTGCTTATACGACTTCACAACTTAGTGGATATAACCATATGACAGTTATGATGAAAATTTTCAAAGGAGTTCTTGCACCAAATGTAAATGGAGAAGGAACTTTTGAAGATTTGCAGAATGAAGCATTTGAAGGAAGCACATACCAAGAAACTCTTGAATATATTAAAAGACAAGAAAGAGAAGATACTTTATTTAATATAATCACGATAGCTATAATTGGGTTTAGTTTAATCACAACAATAGTATCAATTGTTTCAAGAGTTAAAAGAAAACATGCTTTAAAGATGTTTTATGAAAGCAGAAATTATTTTAGAGATACACCAAATAATGGCAATATAGCGATGTCTCATGCACTATTTCACGATTTTGATATATGGAATAGTAGAGAGAGCAATGTCATAGGTGCTATCATTATGAAAATGATTAATGATAAAAACATTGAACCGCTTCAAGAGAAGACTTATGGATTATTTGGAAAAGAGAAAACAAATACAAGCCTAAAAGTAGGTCCACCTCCAAAAGATAAAGTGTTGAAAGATTTATACGATATGATAATAGTTGCTGCAGGTGATGATGGAGTCTTACAAGAGAATGAACTTAAAAAGTATGCAGAAAAGAATTATACGATATTTAATAATTATCTGGATAGCATTTTGATAAAAGGGCATAATGATTTAAATGTTAAAGATGCTTATACGAAAATAAATGGAAATAAAATAGTTGATTTAACTGATGCTGGTAAAGAAGAATTGGGAGAAGTGTATGGACTTAGAAAATTTCTTGATGAATTTACACTTATAAATGAAAGAAGTGTGACTGAAGGTGTCATTTGGGAAAATTTAATGGTTTATGCTACACTTTTTGGAGTTGCAAAAAAAGTTTTATCAGAACTTAAAAAGGTTTATCCAGATAGAATTGCTGAGATAAATAATTATGCTGAAACGTATTATATTTCTGATATATATTATAGAACTTTATATTATAATTCATTAAATGCAAGTAGAGCCGCACAGGCTTTAAAGATGGCAAAAATGGCTGCAGATGGTCTTGGAGGAGCAACTTCAATTGGTGGTGGAGGTGGATTTTCTGGTGGTGGAAGTGGTGGTGGAACGAGGTAGGATTAAATTTGTTCAAAATAGGCGATTGGATTTTGTCATTTTTAAAAATTTTCATAGAAAACTTTTTCAATAAGTAGTAATAAGGATTATGTAAATATTTCAAAACTTTGGCTAATGCCAAAGTTTTTTATTGCAAAACTAGTTAGTTTATGATAATATATTAGGTGCGAGAAAGATAAAATGTAATATAACCAACAGTCCAACTTTGCAAAAAGTGTGGGCTTAA
>CADCOW010000184.1 GCA_902803205.1 uncultured Eubacteriales bacterium
TATATATATTTAATATGGTGTGCATACTTAATTTTTTTACTGTATACAAAGGGGATATAATATGTATACAAAAAGTATAGCATCCCACACCCCCTATAGCACCCTCTATGATTTCTAATATTTGTCATTTTGTACTGGGGAGGACCCCCTAACCTATAGAGGGTCGTAGTGATGGATATCATCTGCCCAAAGTCCAATAAATAAGGTCGTCAGTAATAAATTATGAGAAAGAGCACAAGAATAGTTAAGAGATTATTGGCACTATTTTTAGTTGTGCTTATGAGTATAGATAGTTTTGCTGCCGTAGTCAGCGACAACGATGGTTCAGCCTTTATCACAAAAGCTGAATTTGACAGCCTAAAAAATAACTTCCAGAGCCAGATTGACCAATATAACACATCAATAGATAGCAAAATTGATGGGGCGATAGCATCATATCTTGCAGGTATTAAAGTTGAAAAAGTTTCAAATATAGAGAGTACCTTATATAAATTAAATAAAAACAATAGTATGTCATTTCAATATACAACTTATGATCCGAGAAAAATAAGGGCTGGTATTACAATCCAAGGAGGAATCTCATTATATAAAGCTCCGTTTGATTTAAACGGTTGGCGTACTTTTGTAATTAACAAATCATCTGATAAATATGAAGAAGGAAGTACATGTAGGATTTGGTATTATCAAACTAAAAATGGAAAAGATTTTCTTATTGGTAGTACTACTGATTATGTGAGAAGCCTTTTGTTAATTTCTGGTTCAAGTATGACATGTACAAATGGAGATGGGCAGCTTAAATTTGGGAGAGCCGTATCATATAATGGAAGTGGAACGAAGGCAACTTTAAGTCGTCGAGCTTTATCAACATCAGTGGATGATCAGAGCCAACAAGTCTATGAACAATCTGCTGCGAGTGGGTGGTCTACACAAACTATATATTATTCTTTATTAAAAAGTTATGTCGGAGGTTCGCTCACTGATTACAGATATATAATCCCTGCTGGAACAGTTGATACAACGATTTCTGCCTCTGACTTTGACGAAAGAGGCACAAGGGATTGGGAATATTGGACAACGTCTGCTCAAGGTTATGATTTCTCCCCTGTTGCAAGTGCGATTAATGCAACTGCACGTATAGAAGATGATATTCCAGTTTTTAGATTTAAATCAAAGTCACTTAATGTCAAAAATACTTACTCATATCTTGCAAATAGTATAGGAATTGATATGCCATACTATGGAGGACTTCCATTATGTACTGCTGTTTACACAGGAACTTGCGAATTTAATATAAAAGTCGATAAAGCTTGTTATTTAACTATAAAAGATAATGTATTTTGTAGTAATACAACTGCACAAGCAGACCCTGGAGTTGAGATAACTAAAAATAGTGAAACTACTTCAGCGAATTATATAGAACTTGCAGCGAATACACAAACAAAACTAACATTCCCTACAACTGCTGCTCATGCTTACTATATTAAACTTACTCCTAAAAGTGCATCTGATGTTGTGAAAATAACTTCACTTGATGAAAAGATTTTAAATAAAGGTGATTAAATTGTAATTACACTATTTCAAATATTTATAACATTTAATAAAATCGGACATAAGTAATGTCCGATTTTTTGATTGATTTTATGTATCAATGCATTTTATCTAATATCTGGATAATGGGGACAAATCCCCCGGTAGTCATATCTTGTGGTTGCCCGTATTAAAATTATTGATTTTCGCTATTTTGCTTGCAAACTCACACCTGACTGTTTTCTTTTTGGCTCTAAACCTGTAAAGGCATAAAACTTTTTGAAACTTGAAAACCTTTTAATAAATTTGGGGACGGGGTATATTATTGGTGATTTGGGGACACCCTTTGGGCGGATGATATCCGACCCTACGTTGGTGATGGTATCAGAGCACCTATGGTTGTGATGATATTTGTACCCATGAGGCTTGGGAAAGCCTCATTTTAATTTCATTTTTACTAAATTTTTTTGTAGTTTTTCACTGAATTTTTAAGGGGGTGTTTACCCTCTATCATTTCTAATATTTGTCATTTTGTACTGGGGAGGACCCCCTAACCTATAGAGGGTCGTAGTGATGGATATCATCTGCCGCGTGTAGCAAACCGTAGGGGCGGATATCATCCGCCAACATGTAGCAAACCGTATGGAGGATATCATACACCCTTTTGTAGTAACCTGTAGGGGTGGATATCATCCGCCCGCGTGTAGCAAACAGTAGTGGCGAGCATCGCGAGCCCAAAGGTCGTAGTCAAGTGAATGACAATAAAAAGATTAAAAATGTGTAAAAAGGCACTGTGCCTTATTTTTGCATTTTTATTGAGTATAGAGAGTTTTGGTGCGGTGGTATCTGATAATGATGGCGCAGCTTTCATCACAAAAGCCGAGTTTGACAGTCTTAAAAATGACTTCCAAAGTCAGATAGATCAATACAATACAAGTATAGATAATAAAATTGATAATGCTATAGCAACATATCTATCAGGTATAAAAGTAGAAATATCGGAAGAATTAACAAGTTTACTAAATAAGATTAATGACTTGGCTGATGATTTCTACATCGATGCTGGTGGTAATAAAGTCAAATACGGTTATCGCTGTATGGCGAGACGTTATGCACCTTTAACCACACAAAAACCAATTGGTGCTATAACTAATTTAATGATTTGTCGTGTCAATGCACAATTGCATTCCACAACCGAACCAATTTTAAGTGAATCTATTGCCCGTGTGTCAATGAATTATAATCGAAGGACAGCTATGGGGGATGTGCATGTTCCCCGTGATAATTATCAGATTGGTAAATATATGATGATAAAGAAAAGAAATGATGGAACATATTATCCATATAACCAATATAATGACATTACATACCGATATTTTGTTGGAGGTCAAAGTTTTACTTATGATACAAGACCCAACTTTCCAGATCTTACTGGCACAGGTATTGATTATAATGATAATGGTGTTTGGACGCATGATGATTTTACAAATAATAATCCATTTTGGGGTCTAAAAATCGGTACTGCAAAATGGGTATGGGAGCAGCAAAAAGAACAAGACTACACATATGATAATATGCGTACCATTTTTGGTGGATCATTTGAATATCAGACTACCGAAGAAGTTTTTCCACTTGTTTCTTATACTGCGAATGATTTATATATGCTTGATTATGATAGATTGCCAGAAATGGCTGTAGATACTGTAGAATATAATAGAAATTTGCGTCTTGACCGTGGACTTGAGATTTGGAAAACGGGTGCTATGGATCCTATTTTATTCGCGAAGTGGCATGCACCAGATGATACTATAACGGGAGATAATCATACTGATGATGGAGAAGAAATCAATGAAGACCCTGATGGTGGAACTGTTCCTTGGACATTTCGTTTTAATCATCATCCTTATATACAAATGAACTCAAAAAATCTTGTTGATAATTATATTTCAGAAACGATTGGCAAACCTGTAAAACTAACATCAGGTCTTCCTGTATGCACTGCCACAATGGATGGAGTATTGGATATAAAAATGAAGTTTATGGGTGATTCCACTCATGGATTTGCTTGTGGTTGGCAAAAAAAAGAATTTGAACCAAATAATAGTACTGCTTGTCAAATAGATGGGAGTTTGCATTTAAGAGATTTTAATGATGTTAGCAGGGGTATTACTGTTAATGCAAATGATGAAATAGATTTTAGAATGGATGTAAAAAAAGGTGATACGATTTGGATAAGGTGTGTTGATACATCCGATCAGTATGGTTTTGTTGGAGCTAAAACTACATCAATTAAAATTACTAAAAAAGATTAGCATAGGAGTACCAGTATGATTAAATTAAGTATAAATAAAATATTATTATTAATTATTATAATATCTATTAGTATATTAAATTGTATTAATGCTGCAATAGTGTCCGATAATGATGGTTCTGCATTTTTTACAAAATCCGAATTTGAAAGTTTGAAAGAAAATTTTTCTAATCAAATAAAAAATTATAATGATAGCATTGATAAAAAAATAGATGGTGCAATTGCTTCATATCTTGCAGGAATTAAATTAGAAGAAAGAATAGAACAAGTGAGTTTATTAAATAGTGTCCACTCAACAATGTTAAAAACGTGCATAAAATAAAAATTTATCAACAAAATCAATAGTTTTTCTTCAAAAATATTATAAA
>CADCOW010000185.1 GCA_902803205.1 uncultured Eubacteriales bacterium
ATTTGGTTTTTTGCATCTAAAAATATAAAAAGTGAATTAATTTTACCAAGTTTTGAAAAAACTGCAGTAGAATTTTTAACTGGTTGGACAAATAAAAGAGTAATGACAAACTTTTGGATAACACTTAAAAGAGTGTTATTAGGTGTTGGTTATGCAATAGTAGTAGGAACAATAATTGGAATTGGAATGGGTTATTCAAAAAAAGTATATAATGCATTATCGCCTATAATCAATTCAATAAGACAAATACCTATTATGACTTGGGTTCCACTTTCAATAATATGGTTTGGACTTGGCGAGGGACCTACAATATTTTTGATATTTATGAGTGCAGTATTTCCACTTACTATCAATGTAATTGATGGTGTGGCAAATATTGATCAAAATCTTGTGTATGCTTCAAGAAGTATGGGAGCATCGCTATCAGATATTATAAGAGATATAATATTACCAGGAGCATTTCCATCATTTTTGACAGGTGTTAGACTTGCAATAGGTGGAGGTTGGCAAAGTGTAATATGAGCGGAGTTCATAGCCACGTCAAGTGGCATAGGTTTTATCATGGTAGAAGCACAAAATAGACTTAATACATCTACATTGTATGCTCTCATGATAATGGCGGCAATTATTGGTTTTGCTATTGATCAAGTTTTAAGAGTGGTAGAGAGAAGTCTTACAAGATGGAGATATAAAGATGGAGTGTCTTAAAATTGATAATATTACAAAAGTATATAAAGGCAACAAAAAAGAACCTGACAAGATAGTATTAAAAGATATATCTTTTTCAATAAATGAAGGAGAGTTTGTATGTTTACTTGGACCATCAGGTTGTGGGAAGACTACACTTTTAACTATGATGGGTGGTTTTTTGGAACCAACATCTGGCAAAATATTACTTGATGGTAATGAAATTAAAGGACCTGGAAGTGAAAGAGGATATGTATTTCAAAATTATGCTTTGTTTCCTTGGATGACAGTTAAAGAAAATATAGCTTACGGATTAAAATTTAGCACTAAAACTAAAGAAGAAAAAGAAGAACGAGTTAAATATCTGATAAATATGGCACGATTAAATGGAAATGAAAAAAAGTTTCCAATTCAGTTATCGGGAGGAATGCAACAAAGAGTTGCTGTAGCAAGAGCACTCGCAGGATTCCCAAGAGTATTACTTCTTGATGAACCACTCGGTGCTATAGATTTTCAGATGAGAGAATTATTACAGAATGAACTTGATCAGATGGTTCAAGAGGCACATATAACTGCAGTAATGGTAACTCATGATGTGTCTGAATCTGTGTTTATGAGTGATAGAGTTATAGTTCTTGGAAATAACCATGGACATATAGTTTCAGACTACAAAATAGATTTACCAAGAAGAAGAGATAGAGAAAGTGAAGAGTTTAAAAAATGTGTTGCTGAACTTACATCACTTGTAAGAATTGCATTTAATGAAAACATCATAGCTGGAGAAGCATGTATTATAAAAAGGAGAAAATAATATGAAACATCCATGTATTGAATTTATTATTGCTTGCTCATGTTGTCAAATTTATAATGAGTTTGTAAAAGGACTTGCGAAAGATTATCCAAATGTTGAAACTAAAATATATGTTGCAGGAGAGGATTTTGATTATATACCAAAATATGGTGCATTATCAAGTACAATACTTGTAATTAACGAAAAAGAAAAAATTACTGATATATCTAAAACTACAATAAGGGCAGCATTTGAAAAAGCAAATGAGAGTGCAAAAGTAGCATAGATAGGGTTTATATGAATGAAGTTTTAGATTTTTTGAAAAGTGTTTTTATTACTGCTTGGAGTTTTTTAAATTCAGCTTCATGCTATATAGTGATATCGTTTGTAATAGCAGGAATAATTCATGAATTTGTAGGAATTGAGCAGATGAAAAAATTTGCTATAGGAACTACCAAAATATCTGGGATTGTAGCAACAACTGTAATTGGAATGATTATACCTATATGTAGTTGCGGAACTATCCCACTTGGTATAAGTATGTATTATAGTGGAGCATACTTGGGACCAGTACTAACTTTTATGACTTCGTCTCCGATGATAAATCCTATAGCATTAGTACTTTCATATGGCTTACTTGGAAAGGAGATAGCAACGATTTATCTTATAACAGGATTTGTAGCACCATTTTTAATTGGAATTATAGCAAATAAATTTGCTGGACCAGAATTATATTATAAACCTGCTTATGAAAATGCAAATAAACAAATTCAATTAGAAAAAGAGAAGAAAAGTTTTTTTTCAAAAATTAAAAGTGGTTTGCATTGGTCATTTTTTGAGTTATCAGTAGTTATAAGTAAATTTACAGTTTCTGGTATGCTTATAGCTGGAATACTATTTTCAGTTGTGCCACAAACGATGATACAGAGATACCTTGGAAATCCAGGAGCAATTTCACTTCTTGGTATAACTGTAGTTGCTTGTCTTATGTATGTCTGTGCAGTTGGTCACATACCATTTATAGCAGCCATTGTAGCAAGTGGAGCAGCGCCTGGAGTTGCTATAACTTTTCTTATGGCTGGATGTGCTACAAATATTGCAGAGTTATTATCAATACGAAAACTAATAGGTAAAAGAGCAGTAATAATATATGCAACTTCAGTTATATTATTGTCAGAAATTGTAGGGTATATTACAAATTTGCTGTTACCAAATTTTAAACCAGTACTTAGGTATGATAATATTACCCACAGCATTTCATATGCAAATAAATTTATAATAGAGTTTCCAACAGCACTTAAGTATAGTTGCAGTATATTATTAATCTTTTATTCATTAGTATCACTATATCGCTATTTAAAAAAGAAAAAAGTATTAGCATAATTATAGTAAGTTTTACGAGTTATTTAGTTTAAGAGAGTTATGTGGAATTAATATATAGGAATGTTTTATCACTAAAAAATGATGAATAAAAAACCATTAAAAATAATTATAACATTTATATTAATTATTGTAGGAATTTTTGTTCTTAGTCATTTAAGAAAATATTTGAATGTAACAACAAAAAATTATTTACGTGATTTTGAAACATTTGCAAAACCTGTGAGTGAAGATAATAACTTACTTAAAGAGTTTAAAAGATTATTTAAAGAAAGAATAGTTATACTGGCTTGTGAAGAAGATATAAATAATGATAATAGAAAAGATATAGTGGTTATTTCAAAATTAAATGACGATATATCAACCATTGCATTACTTGATATGGGTGATGAGTTTAAAACTACCGAACCAATACCTGCTCCAAAAGAGAATCAATATATGAAATTTTTTAATATGGATAATGAAGGCGCTATTGAGATTTTAATTACTGGAGAAAAAAAAGGTCAGGTTGGTTATGCTATTTATAAATATGAAGATGGAAAACTCATAGATATATTTGGTGAAGGTATGGAAGATTGTTGTTAATTATAAGGGTGAGTTTAAATGTCTCTTGTCTTTTGTAGAATGATTTATATGTATCTAAATAATTTTTTGAATCTCAAAAGTCTACAGAAACTTTTATGAACCCTAAAAATAAATTAAAAGGAGGAGTATAGTTTTAAACTATACAAAAAAAAGAAATGAAAGTAGCTTATTTAATGGAATCAGAACATGCAAGAGAGATATTGGAAAATATGATTATCCCTCAACTTGAAAAAGGGACACATGTTGCAGAAGTGGTAGGAATGATGTTTTTCTTTGACAATTGTTATATGTTAGTTGAGGGAAATGATATTGCTAATCGTTTATCAAAGATTGCAGAAAAAACAGGTATGCTTCTTATGGCTTGTGATAGGTGCTGTATTTTAAGAGAAATTGATAAGAAATTAGTTTCTTTAGCAGGAATAGGATGTTTTCCAAATGTATATCAAGCACTAAGCGGTGTAGGTGTTGACCAAGTTATAACATTATAATCGTAGATTAGAGTTTGCTTAATTATAATGTCAAGTATTTTAAGAATGTTTATATAATAATGAGTTATTTATTGAATTGTGAAAATTCAAATATTGCAATAGAGATACTGAATGAATTGAGAGATCAAGGTATTAATGCACGTGTAGTTCCCACACCATCATCTATTATAGATGGCTGTGGTTTGTCATTAGTAATTAAAAGTGAAACAGATTTTGAAAAGGTTAGTATGTATGGTGACAAATATATTGCTTATCAGTTAGTAAAAAATACAAAAGGAAAGATAGAATACAAGAAAGTGATAAAATAGAATATATGGAATCTTGAAATTATCTAAACTAAATAAAAATGTATTAATTTTATAGATTCCAAAAGGAGAAAATTATGATAGGAGCAAGAAATGTAATTAAAGGAAAAGTTAAAGAGATTAAGAAAGGAGCCATCAATGGTATTGTAAAAGTTGATGTAGGTGGTGGAATTATTGTTTCATCGAATTGTTCAATGGAATCAATTGAGCAACTTAATCTTACTGAAGGAAAAGAAGTACAAGTGATTATTAAAGCAATGGGAGTTATGCTTGCTAATGAAAAGTTAAATATTGGTGCAAGAAACCAAATAGAAGGTACAGTTTGTGAAATTAAGAAAGGGGTTGTCAATAGTATAGTAAAACTTAAGACTGATAATGGACTAATTATAACTGCAAACCTTTCGCTTGAATCAGTTGATGAACTTGGCATAAAAGAAGGACAAAAAGCTGTAGCTATATTTAAGGCTATGAATGTGTTGTTAATGGTTTAATAAAAATTTTAATTCAAAAGTTTTAGAGTTAATAAATTAAGGATCCGAAAAGTTGTTTTGCATCCTTTAAAAATATTTATAAAAAAAATTAATTTTTTAGGAGGATTGGTATGGATTTTAAACCAAGAGTTACTGAAGTAGATTTACACAAAGTGCAGATGGATGCTGAACAAGCTTATAAGGATGGATTCTTTTGCTGTGAAGCAGTTCTTGAATCTATTATGATTAATTTTAATTTAGATGTTCCACACGAATTAATCCGTATGACATCTGCAATGTCTATTGGTGCAGGAAGAAGTGGTTGCTTATGTGGTGCTGTAAATGGTGGTATAGCAGCACTTGGTTTACTTTTTGGAAGAGATGAGAAGAGAGGACCAAAGGACCCAGAAGTTAATAAATGTATGGGATTCTCTAAAGAACTTAGAGATTGGTTTGAAGCAAATAACGGTAAGAAAGCTACATGTTGCCGTGTATTAACGAGAGAGTTCAATATGGCAGAAGGTGAGCACAAAAAACAATGTATTTATTTTACAGGACTTTGTGCTTGGAAAGTTGGACAAATAGTTGCTCGTGAGTTTGGAATTAAAACAGTTAATCCTGATGTAACATTAAAGACAAGGGAG
>CADCOW010000186.1 GCA_902803205.1 uncultured Eubacteriales bacterium
AATGAAGCTTTAGCTAAGACAAGAATAGTTGAAGCAGAAGAGTAGGTGAAAAATGAAGTTAATTGTAGGACTTGGAAATCCAGAAATTAGATATGCATTTACCAGGCATAACACTGGATTTCTGGCCATAGATGAGATATTAAAAAGAATAGGAAATGCAACGCTTGATAAAGATAAGTTTGATGGACTTTTTACTAAAACTAAGTGGTTAGGTGAAGATGTAGTGATAGCAAAGCCTATGACTTATATGAATAATAGTGGAGATTTTATAAGACCACTTGCTGACTTTTATAAAATTGAATCTTGTGATATAATAGTCATATATGATGAACTTGCACTTCCACTTGGTAGGATAAAGGTTACTAAAGAGGGTTCTGCGGCAGGGCATAATGGTATAAAATCTATAATTGCAAATCTTGGGACAGAAAAATTTATAAAAGTTAGAATTGGCATAAAAGAGAATAAGCCATTTATGAATCAAATAGATTTTGTGTTAAGTGCATATAAACCAGAAGAATTAAAAGAGCATATGAAGAATATAGATAAAGCAGTTGATGCAGTAGAAAGTATAATAAAAAATGGTGTAGATGTTACAATGAATAACTTTAATGGCTTATAAAATTCTATTAATACTTTATGAAGTCATATAAATTAGAAAATGTTTTATAATATAAATAGCAACAGAGATTATTTAAAGTTGAAGAAGTCTCTTGGAGAAAATCCAAGATATGTTTTAGTACGAAATATTTGTAATACTGCAAAAGTAAATTTTGTTTCTACATTTGCAGATATGCAAAAACTTGTAGTACTCCCAGATGAGAGGAGTGCTATTTTATTTTATGAAGATGGTAAATTTTATGATAAAAATATTTATTACTTTGGAGAGAAAGACTTGTTGTTTGCATCTGCAAGCATAGATGATGATGTACTTATAAAAGATAGAACTAATATATTAAAAAAATTATTAAAGAATGAAAAGATAACAGTGGTTACTACTATTTCTGCTTGTCTTGAAAAACTCCCAAGCTTTAATAATATTATGCAAAGAATGATTAAACTTAGTGTCAATAAGGAAACCAAGTATGAAGAGTTTATATCAAAACTTATTGACATAGGTTATACAAGAACGAGTGAGGTTGAAGTAATAGGGGAATTTTCAGTAAGAGGTGGAATAATAGATATATATGAGGTGAGTCTTGATAATCCTATTAGAATTGAATTTGTAGGAGATGTTGTTGAAAGCATAAGATATTTTAATATTGATACAAAAAGGTCAACTGAAAATGTAAATAATATAGAGATAGTCCCTATAATAAATGATAAAAATGAAAATGACAATACCTTTATACTTGATTATTTTAAAAATGATGCACTTATATTTATAGATGAACCTAAAAGAATTAAGGATAGAATTAGTTTGATTATTGATATGCTAAGGGAAAGTAATGAAAATAGACAAATGATACAAAAAGACTTGGACTATGATGATCAAGAAAAGATAAAACCTATAGAACTTTTTGGTTCAAAATATACACTTGATAGGCTTACCGAAAAGAATTGCATACAACTTACAAGTTTTGATGATGCACCATATATAAATGAAGAAAAATTTTTAAAATCAAAAAACTCCTGGGATTATGAGTTTGATTTTAATATAGTTGCTCCAATTTTTGATAAGAAAGATTATGAAGGAACTAAAAAAGAAGTAAAGGGGTATTTGGCAAAAGGATTTGCTGGACTTATTATACTTAACTCTCATACCAGAGCAGAAAGACTTGTTTCTGAGTTGCAGTCTGAAAATGTAAATGCATATATAGTCACATCTCTTGATAATAAAATACCAGAATCGCAGATAGGAATATTTGTTGGAGAACTTTCAAGTGGTTTTATAGATGAAGTAGATAAGTTTTTTATTTTTACAGAAAAAGATTTATTTGGTATAGAGCCTGAAAGAAAAAGAAGAATTTTGAAAAATAAACATAGAGAAGGCTATGTACCTATAAATAGTTTGTTGGAATTAAAAGTAGGAGACTACGTAATTCATGAAAATTATGGAGTAGGTGTGTTTAAAGGAATTACAAGACTTGAAGTAGAAAATGTAGAAAAGGACTATGTAAAGGTAGAGTATGCAGATGGTGGATTTTTGTATGTACTTGCTACAAAACTTGAATCACTTGAAAAATATGCTGAAAAATCTGCAACTATTCCAAAACTTAATAAACTTGGTTCAAATGATTTCCAAAGATTAAAAAAGAAAGTTAAACTTGATATATTAGAAACTGCAAAAGATTTGATAGAACTATATGCAAAAAGGCATGAAACAAAAGGATATATCTTTAGTGTTGATAGTATATGGCAAAGAGAATTTGAAGAGACATTTCCATATATAGAAACTTATGATCAACTACTTGCTATTGAAGCTGTAAAAACTGATATGCAGTCAGATAAAACTATGGATAGACTTATATGCGGAGATGTAGGGTTTGGAAAGACAGAGGTTGCTATAAGAGCAGCATTTAAAGCAGTGCAAGATGGAAAACAAGTAGCCTACATTGTACCAACTACAGTTCTTTGTATGCAACATTATAAAACATTTAAAGAGAGATTTGAAAAATATCCAATAAGAATAGAATATTTATCAAGATTTCATACTAAAAAAGAAAATGATTTAGTTGTTGAAAAATTGAAAAACAATAATTGTGATATTGTTATAGGTACTCATAGGCTTTTATCTAATGATGTATCATTTAAAAATTTAGGTTTCCTTATCATAGATGAGGAGCAAAGATTCGGTGTAAGTCATAAAGAAAAAATAAAAAAATTGAGACACAATGTTGATGTATTGACACTTACTGCGACACCAATTCCAAGAACTTTATATATGTCTTTATCTGGCATCCGCGATATGTCTATGCTCACAGAAGCACCACCAGGAAGAATGCCAATCAAAACTTATGTATTAGAATTTAATGAAGAATTGATTAGAGAAGCAATAAATAGAGAGTTAAAAAGAGAAGGACAAGTGTTTATAGTTCATAATCGTGTTATGGATATTTATGCATTTGCAGATAAGATACAAGCCTTATGCCCGTATGCAAAAGTAGCAGTAGCACATGGCAAGCTTAAAGAAAATGAGTTATCAGATACAATGATGGATTTTATAAATAAAAAATACAATGTCTTGGTAACTACTACTATAATAGAAACTGGACTTGATATTCAAAATGCAAATACACTTATAATAGATAATTCAGAACAATTTGGTTTGTCACAATTATATCAGCTTCGTGGTCGTGTAGGTAGAAGTGATAGAACTGCTTATGCATTTTTTATGTATAGAAAAAATAAAGAACTTACAGAAGATGAAATGGCAAGACTTAGAGCCATAAAAGAAAATACTGCACTTGGTTCTGGGCTTAAGATAGCTATGAAAGACCTTGAGATGAGAGGGGCTGGAAATATTTTAGGATTATCACAAAGCGGACATATTGATGCAGTAGGTTATGACTTATATATAAAAATGCTAAATGAGGCGATTAAATATTTAAAAGACAAAAGTGGTGATGGGAAGAATGTTGATGATGTAAATACTGAAGATTATTTAAATAGTTTTGATACAATAGTTGACATTGATATAGATGCATATATACCAAATACTTATATAAAAGATGAAGAAGTAAAACTTGATGTATATAGAAAAATCTCTAAATGCGAAAAGGAAGAAGAGTTTGATGATTTGAAACTTGAACTTAAAGATAGATTTGGAGATTTCCCACATGAACTTGAAAATCTTATATTTATAGCAAAACTTAAAATTAAAGCACATAAGTTTTATGTATCTCACCTATATATAAAGAAAAAACTTGTAACTATAACATTTGCAGAACATCATAAGATTGATGGACAATCAGTTATTGATATAGTCAATAAGTTTTGTGGTGCTATAAGGGTAATGAATGGTGCACAGGTGACACTTTCTTATAGGGCAAATGAAAATGATAGCACATCAATAGAAAAATCATTAAAAATAGTAGAAAACATAATTAATTCATTAAAATTGACAGAGTAAATGAAGCATTTTCTGTAAAACAATGTTTTCTTTAAGATGTGATTTTCATAATTCTATGTTGAGATTATATATAGTTTTGTGATATAATATATAATATGTGTTTATGCGATGTTTAGCAATAAATATTAAAGTTTTAAGTTATAATAATTTAAAAGGAGGATAAATATGTTAGTAACTACTACAGAAATGTTTAAAAAAGCTTATAATGGCGGTTATGCAATAGGTGCTTTTAATGTAAATAATATGGAGATAATTCAAGGTATTACAGAAGCAGCTTCTGAACTTAAGAGTCCACTCATACTTCAAGTTTCAAAAGGAGCAAGAGAGTATGCAAATCATACTTATCTTGTAAAACTTGTGGAAGCAGCGGTATCACTTTATCCTGATATGCCGATTGCTTTACATCTTGACCATGGAGATAGTTTTGAATTATGTAAAAGTTGTATAGATGGTGGATTTACTTCTGTTATGATAGATATGTCATCAAAAAGTTTTGATGAAAATGTAGAAGTCACAAAAAAGGTTGTAGAGTATGCTCATAGTAAAGGGGTTGTAGTTGAAGCTGAACTTGGAACTCTTGCAGGAATAGAAGATGATGTAAAAGTTGAAGAAGGAAAACAATCATATACTGACCCAAGTACTGTTGAAGAATTTGTTGATAAGACACATTGTGATTCGCTTGCTATAGCCATCGGCACATCACACGGTGCATATAAATTTAAACCAGGAACAAATCCAAAACTTAGATTTGATATACTTGAAGAAGTATCAAGAAGAATACCAGGTTTCCCTATAGTTCTTCATGGTGCATCAAGTGTTCCTCAAGAGTTTGTTGAGATGATAAATAAATACGGTGGAAATATGCCAGGTGCTATTGGGGTTCCAGAAGATCAACTTCGTCATGCAGCAGAATTATCAGTATGTAAAATCAATATAGATAGTGATATAAGACTTGCAATGACAGGTAATATAAGAAAATATTTTGCTGAACATCCAGATCATTTTGACCCAAGACAATATTTAAAACCAGCTCGTGCAGCAGTTAAAGAAATGGTTGCTCATAAAATTAAAAATGTACTCGGTTCAGCAGGTAAGATATAAGGAATAAACATGTATAGTTTAGAGTTTAATATTATATTGATGTTATTTATTGGATACCTATTCGGCTCAATCCCAGTAGGTTATCTTTATTGTAAAGCACACGGAGTAAATATTTTTGAAGTGGGTTCAGGAAATCCAGGAAGTACCAATGTTGGTAGAGTATTAGGTAAAACACATGGCAGAGTGGTTTTTGTACTTGATATTTTGAAAACGATGATACCTATTTTGATAGCACACTTTGTGATTATCAGATTAAATTATAGTAGAAATGGTATTGGTTTTACTTCTGCTTTTATCAAACATTTATCACTTAATTTACAAGTTTTACATAAGGGGTCTTTTAGAGATCCATTTGTTATATTTACAACTGGAATAGGTGCTATACTTGGACACAATTTCCCATTCCCAACTCACTTTAGAGGAGGAAAAGGAATTGCCTGCACTGTAGCTGTAGTAGCATATTTCAATGTTATATTTGCAGTAATATTATTTGTTATACATAAATTAATTGGAAAACTTACAGGATATGTTAGTCTTGCTTCTATACTTACACTTATAATTATGTTTTTGACATCACTTATTATGTCAATTAATAAGGTTTATCCATTTAATTTTGATTATTCATATGCAGTATTGCCAGAAATTTTTATAATTATGATACTTGGTATATTTAGACATAAAGAAAATATAGATAGATTGGAAAAAGGAACAGAAAATAAAATCAAAAGATAATTATGAAGAAAGAAGAAATATTAAAATTAGTTCGCGAATATGCGAAAGAAAACTTATCAAATGTTGAGGTAAAAAAATATAAAGATGGGGACCGCATACCTTATAGTGCAAAAGTATTTGGTGAAGATGAAGTTGTAAATCTTGTTGATTCTGCACTTGAATTTTGGCTTACTCAAGGACATTATTATGATGAATTTGAAGATAAACTTGCTAAATATCTTGGAGTAAGATTTGTATCGTATGTAAATTCTGGCTCATCAGCCAATCTTTTAGCATTTGAAACACTTACATCACCTCTCCTTAAAGATAGAAGAATAAAAAAGGGTGATGAAGTAATTACAGTGGCTTGTGGTTTTCCTACAACTATAGCACCTATAATTCAGTTTGGTGCAGTACCAGTTTTGATTGATATGGATATACCTACTTATAATATAATAGTAGAAGATTTGGAAAAAGCAAAATCAGACAAAACAAAAGCAGTATTTTTAGCACATACACTTGGCAATGCATTTGATATTGTAAAAGTAAAAGAGTTTTGTGATAAATATAATTTATGGTTGATAGAAGACAACTGTGATGCACTCGGAACAGAAGTGAAAATTGATGGGAAGTATAGAAAAACTGGAACTATAGGAGATATAGGTACTTCATCATTTTATCCACCACATCATATGACTACAGGAGAAGGTGGAGCAGTATATACTGATGATCCATTACTTCATAAAATCATAAATTCACTTCGTGATTGGGGAAGAGATTGTATATGTAAAAGTGGAGTGGATAATACTTGCAATCATAGATATGACGGTGTATATGGTGAACTTCCAAAAGGTTATGACCATAAATATGTATATAGTCATTTTGGTTATAATTTAAAGGCAACTGATTTGCAAGCTGCAATAGGTGTAGCACAACTTGATAAACTAAATTCCTTTGTGGAAAAAAGAAGAAAGAATTTTGATACATTGTATAAACTTTTGGAAGATGCTGGTATGGAAGAATATTTTATACTTCCAAAAGCAACATTTGACACTAAACCATCTTGGTTTGCATTTATTTTGACAGTTAAAGATGGTATGGATAGAGAAAAAATTGTTAGATATATAGAAAGCAAAAATATACAGACGAGAATGCTTTTTGCTGGAAATATTATTAAGCAACCTTGTTTTGATGATATTAGAAATGATAATAGTAAATATAGAGTTATTGGTGATTTAAAAAATACAAATAAAATAATGAATAATACATTTTTAGTAGGAGTATACCCAGGACTGGATGAAGATCGCATAAAGTATATGGCAAAAGTTATCATTGAAGCTGTGTCATAGTAGGGCTCGCATAGCTCGCCCATACGGTATATAGATCGCTCATAGAGTGTGTAGTCGCGAGCTCAGCGAGCGACAAGTTAGTTATGAAAAAGAAAGTAGATATAATTGTATCATGTTATAATGAGGAAGATAATGTCTTCCCTTTTTATGATGAAATAATAAAGTATTTAAATGATGATAATTATATTTATAATATAGTATATGTAAATGATGGAAGTTTAGATACAACATATGAAAACTTACTGGGCATAAAGGCTTATCATAGAGTTACGAGGCACAATAAAGATGTAAAAGTTTCATATATAAGTTTTACTCACAACTTTGGTCATGAAGCTGCTATGTGTGCAGGGCTTGATACTTCAAGTGCAGATTATTTAGTTTTTATGGATGCAGATTTACAGCATCCACCAAAAAAAATTCCTGAGATAATTAAAAAACTTGAAGAGGGTGCCGATGCAGTCTTACTTAAAAGATTAAAATATAAAAATGCGAGCATAATGAAAAAAATTACTTCAAGA
>CADCOW010000187.1 GCA_902803205.1 uncultured Eubacteriales bacterium
AAGAAATATTAACAAAGGGAACTGATGATATAAAGTCAATATCTGTATCAGAATAATGTTTGATTTTAATTTAAAAAATTATGGATTTTTACAATTAATAGTCTGTATAATACTAAATATTGCAGGACTCATTTTTATACAATCAAGTGTAGGAGATAGGATTTATTCTTTTATGTCACAGCTTGGCATATCAATAGCATCACTTATAATATGTCTTCTTATATCTTTTTTAAATTTAAAAAAGATTATGTCAAGATATTACTGGTTTTTTATTATATCAGTTTTGGCACTTTTGCTTGTGCAAATAACTGGTACAGCCTATGGTAGAAACTCAATAAGATGGATTAGAATACCATTCATAAGGATGGAAATACAGCCATCAGAGTTTGCAAAACTGTTTTTAATTTTATTTATATCAATGTATATTGAAAAGTTAGATGTGCAGATAAATCAGTTAGGGAATTTAATGAAGGTTATAGGACTTTTCTTTATACAATTTATACTTATATTTATACAACCAAATCTTTCAAGTTCACTTATACTTACAGCAATATTCATAGCTATTCTTTTTGCATCAAAACTTAAAACAAAGTGGTTTATAATTTTTGGCGGTATTGCAACATTTTTAGTTTTGATAGTTTACTTATCTGTGAGACTGAATTTTATAGAGTATGTACCATTTCTAAGAGACTACCAAAAAAATAGAATTATATCATTCTTTACTCCTACAGAAAAAAGTGAAGCACAGTATCAACAAGAAAATTCTATTATTGCAATAGGTTCTGGTAAACTTATGGGTAAGGGAATAAATAATAATTCTCCACATTCAGTAAAAAATGGTAACTGGCTTGCTGAGGCACAAAACGATTTCATATTTGCTGTAGTTGGTGAAGAGGTGGGATTCGTTGGCTCTGTTATAATTATACTGTTATATATATTCCTTATAATTAGTTGTATAGTGACTGCCTCGAAGCAAAGAGAATATTATAAAAATCTTGTGTGTATAGGTGTAGCAACTTGGCTTGCTGTGCAGACACTTATAAATATAGGAGTTGCTACAGCTCTTATGCCAAATACTGGTGTGCCACTACCATTCTTTTCACAAGGTGGTTCATCACTTTTATCAATATATATGGGAATGGGGTTTGTATTAAATATTAGGAGAGAAACCAGAATATAAGCAATATGAAATGGAGTATTACAAAAAAAATAATTTTAATATTAGGTATAATATCAGCACTTTTTTTAAATGCTTGCAGTAGTTTTAAAGTTAATTATGACAATAAAAGGCTTATTGGGAATCTATATAAGGCAAATGAAGATACTTTTGCAGATGGAACAGCAGAAAATATAATAGTCCCTGATGCAAGTATTGAACAAATTATTGATAACATAGGAGCAGAAAGTTATATTATTGCATCACTTGATAGAAAGAAATCTGCATATACAAAGTATCATAATCCATATAAAAAAATGCCTATGGCAAGTCTTACAAAAATAATGACTGCTCTTATAGTTCTTGAAAATGTAGATGATTTATCAAAAGAATATTATGTCACATCTGAAGATTTGGATATGGAGCCAGATGAATCAAGAGCAAATTTAAAAAATGGTGACAAATTATCTGTTCGGGATTTACTCTATGGTTTATTAGTACCATCTGGCAATGATGCAGCGACAGTACTTTCAAAAAATGTATTTAATAATTACGATAACTTTATAATTGCTATGAATAATGAGGCAGAGAGACTTGGTGCTATAAATACTCATTTTGATAATGCTGTAGGACTTGATTCAGATTATCATTTTTCAACTGCTTATGATTTATTTTTGATAACAAGAGAAGCGATGAAGTATCCTATTTTTAGTGAAATTACCACTTGTAAAGAATATACAGCAAACATTGTGCAAAGTGATGGAGTAATAAGAAGTGAAAAATGGCAAAACACAAATTATTTTGTATCAGAAGAACTTTTGATGAGTTCAAATGTGACACTTGTAGCAACTAAAACTGGAAATACAAAAAAGGCTGGAAGTTGTCTAATACTTACTACAAAAGATAAAAAAAGTGATGACTATTATATAAGTGTTGTATTAAATGCAAAATCAAAAAGAAATTCATATTATAATACAAATGCACTTTTAAGTGCAATAACAAAATAATGATTTTCAATAGTTTATTTAAAAGAAAAAATAATATCGATAATAATTTTGAAGAAAAAGATGAAAAGAAGACTAAAAAGAAGTCTTTTATGTCCTATGTTTTAAAAATTTTTATGTTTTTATTTTTCATAGTACTTGCATATATAGTATCGTTTTTCGTAAGAATATTTAATAAAAACGAAGTGAAGATATATGAAGTTACAACAGGAGAAATAGTAAATGTTGATAGGCATAGAGGTTTTATCTATAGAGATGAAAGTATAGCAAGTTGTGCAAATGATGGATATATTAATTTTTTTGTAGTAGATGCTGAAAGAGTTAAACGAGGTGCATTTATATATACTATAAATGATGAACCAAGTAAAGTAAAATTTTATGAACTTAATAATCAAGATAGAAATATTATAAAACAAAACATTAAGATGTATAATAATAATATTTCAAATCTTAATTTTTCA
Organism: uncultured Eubacteriales bacterium; assembly: GCA_902803205.1. Taxonomy (GTDB): domain Bacteria; phylum Bacillota; class Clostridia; order Lachnospirales; family Lachnospiraceae; genus UBA3633. The sequence goes on from CADCOW010000187.1 coordinate 2,622, forward strand.
AATATATATATAGCAAAAGATGGTTTAAGTGAATTGATAAATGAGATAAATATAATAAAGCAGTTAGAAGATATAGATGTGGAAAAAGAAATAAGTGCCAAAGAAAAAGGTTATTCACATTATGCGGGTCTAATATCATTTTTAATTGATGGATATGAAAATACAAAAATAGAAGAATTTAATGATGATTTAATAAAAAATTATAATATCATAAAATATATATCACAAAAAAAAGTTGTAAAGAAAAATGACCAGATATATAAAATTATAAAAAATCCAGAAATTGCTATAGCATTTGATAGTACTTATGATTATGACAATTATGATAAAAAAAATAACTTGCGAATAAAATTTGTATATGAAAATGTAACTACAAATGGAAAGATAGAAAGTTTTATAGGCAATGATAATAAGAAACATTTTAAATTATTGATTACAGATTATCCAGAAAAGTTTTTGAATAAGAGAGTTGTAGATTTTGAAATTGAGAATAAAAAAGTAAATGGATTTAAAATTCCAATTAAATCAATTATATCAAAAAATTGCTATATAGTTCCAAAATCAATGGTTGAAAAAGATATGGAAACAAATGAAAATATATTGTATAAAGTTGGATTAAATGGTGATAGAGAAAGAATATCATTTAATATAGCAAAAGAAGATGATAAATATTGTTATATATCTATAGATGATACTCTTTCTAACATAAAATATGGAGATGTATTAACTAATAGATATAGAGATACATATTCGCTTAGTGAAGTTGTAAAACTTGAAGGTGTATATAATATGAATAAAGGATATGCAGTATTTAAAAATATAGAAGTTATAGATAGAACAAATGAATATGCTATAATAAAGAAAAATACCATAAATGGGGTATCAATATATGACCATTTAGCGTTAAATGCAAATAGTATAAATGAGGGAGATTTAATATCGTAATTTTATAATATTTATGATATAATATATCTTTATGGAAACCTCTAAAAAGTTTGCTTTAAAAATAAGAAATCTTAGATTTTTATAGAGAATTATGAATTAAAATTATTTTAAATTAGATATATATTGGAGGATAGTATGAGTATTTTTAATGAAGTTAAAAAGACAGTGAAGAAAATATTTGATACGGAAGATGATCTAGTGTTTGATGATGAGAATGAATTTCAAGATAATACCTCTCAAAATAGTTTTTCTTTGCCAAAAGCTTTTACAAAAAAAGGTAGTAATAATAATGTACAATTCCAAAATCGTCAGCAAGATTTAAATCTTGGTGCTCATAGTTTTGATTTGGCAAGAACTAATCAAAATCAAAAAAATAAAAGTAATGGTAAAATTCAAGTTTATGTTCCTAAAACATTTGAAGAAGCATTTCCTATTGTTAAAAGCGTGAAAAATGGTTTTACAGCAATGGTAAATGTGGAAATAGCAAATTCCCAAGTTGCTCAAAGAATAATAGATGTAATTTCTGGAGCTATATATGCACTTGATGGGGATTGTAAAAAAATGGGTGAAAAGCAATATATATTTTCTCTAAGTGCTGATACTATAGGTGCTATGGATTATTTGCCAACAAATGGTAATATGAATCAAAACCAAAATCAAAATATGAATGGCTTTAACTTTAATATGCAAAGTCCTTATGATATGGCATCTAATATGGGGCAAGCACCATTTACACAAGCTTTTAATCCAGGACAAAATTTTAGTCCAACAAATAATTTTGGACAACAGAATTATAGTCAAGGACAAAATTATAATCAAGGACAAAATTATAATCAAGGACAAAATTACAATTTTGGACAAAATGCTGAAAAGATTTCGCAAGATTTGCAGTCATTTTATCAACCACCAAAATCTCAATTTTAATAATAGTTATGAATAAGAGTATTATAAAATATTTAGTTTTCTTAACTGTAAGTACGATATTGATTCTAATCGATCAAATAACAAAAAGATTAGCGCTTAAACATTTGTATAATAATAAACCATATGTAATTATAGATAATATTTTAGAATTAACCTATGTAGAAAATAGAGGTGCTGCTTTTGGAATTTTGCAAAATAGACAAACAATGTTTTATATATTAACTATAATTGTATTATTAGTTATATGTTATCTTGTACATAAAATATCAGATATTAAAGATAATATTTTGTATTTTATAGTTTTAATACTTATATTTTCTGGAGCAATAGGAAATTTTATAGATAGATTAAAGAATAAATATGTTATAGATTTTATATATTTTAAGCCTATAGATTTTCCAGTATTTAATTTTGCAGATATTTATATAACAATAGCATGTATTTTTATGATATTTTATTTGGTGCTTGAAAATAAAAATGAAAAAGATTTAATAAAAGGGTAAAAGCTTTATTATAACTTATGATTCTTTTTGTAAACGATGAAAATGATATAAATAAAAGGTTAGATATTTTTATTAAAGAAAAATCGGACCTAAGTAGGACTTATATAGATTCACTGATAAAGGAATCATATGTAAAAGTTAATGACATTATAGTATTAAAGTCATCATATAAAATGAAAATTAATGACTGTGTGGATATAACTGAAAAAGAAGTTGTTGAGTTAGATTTAAAACCTGAAAATATACCACTTAATATTATATATGAAGATGATGATATACTTATAATTGATAAAGATAGAGGAATGGTAGTACATCCATCAAATGGGCATTTAAGTAAAACCCTTGTAAATGCAATATTATATCATTGCAAGGATAATCTTTCATCTATAAATGGAGTTATAAGACCTGGAATAGTTCATAGAATTGATAAAGATACTTCAGGAATCTTATGTATATGTAAAAATGATTTATCTCATAAAAATATAGCAAAACAATTTGCAGAGCATACAAATGTGAGAAAATATAAAGCTATTGTGAGAGGAAATATTTTACAGAATGAAGGTATTATCAATAAACCAATTGGTAGAGATAAACGAAATAGACTTAGAATGGCAATTGACAAAGCAGGAAAAGAGGCAATAACAGAGTATAGAGTTATAGAAAAATATGATAATTATACTTTGATAGAATGTAATTTAAAAACTGGACGGACACATCAAATAAGAGTGCATATGAAAGATTTAGGACATCCAATACTTGGAGATTTGGTATATGGAAAACCTGATAAAAATTTTAAAGAATTAAATGGTCAAATATTGCATGCATATTATCTTGAGTTTAATCACCCAAGGACAAATGAGAGAATGATTTTTTTGTCAAATTTGCCAGAGTATTTTAATAAAGTATTAAATAAAATTAAAAATTTATAATTAAATGTATAATGAATGAAATGAATAATAAAATTAAATTATTTAATAAAGATGAATTGATATATAAATTACTGATTATATTGTCAGTAGTTGTGTTGTTTTTTTTAGTATTTAAAATAGTTAATAATTATGGAGATGTTGAAACATTTAAAACTGTATCAAAGAAACCATTTAAAGAAGTATCAAATAAAGATGAAGCATTAAATGAAGCATATGGTGGGATAGAAAAAGTATATTTATCAAATGATGGTTTAAGTCCAACAAATTTGAATATAGCAAAAATTTATAAAGAAGTAAGAGATGATGAAGATAAGAATTTTTTTAAAGAAAATTCTCCTATACCTGTAACTATAGATAGTATAATAAAAATTGATGAAACAAATGAAGAGGATGAAGCAAGTGAAGAGATAACTACAATTAAAACTTCGGCATTTCAAATATATGAAAAAATGCAAAAACGATATCAAACATTGAGACAATCACTTTATAATATGGTAGGGTCAAAACCTGTAAATATAGTTCGCCAGTATCAATTTGATGGTTATAGCATAATAGGGAAATATAATCCAGAAGACCCAAGCCATGTGGCAGGGAAAAGACATACTTGGTTTATCCCAAACTTTCAAAATGTGAATATTTATTATCAAGATGGTGATGGAAATCCATTAGAGGATGACAACAATATACGAGACATAATGAGTATGGCTTCAGTATATACTTATTATAGAAATCCTTATGATGTAGATACATTTTTAAAATATTGTTATAACTTATTTGACAATTCATATTCCTGTGTTGCAAGTGTAAGTGAGGTATATTTCTGTTCAGGTTGTATGCATTATGATGAAAATAGCGTGGCAACTGGTAGTATAATAAAAAATAATCCTACTTTAGAAAAGATAAAAACAGAAACAGTACCTCAAAAAGTTTTGCCAAAAGATATACCTTATAAGGCAGGAAAATTGCAAAGATTAAATAACAATAATCATATTTTGGTAGAAGGTAATTATACTGACTATGTAAAAAAAATATATGATGGATATACTAACCCTGTGCTTAATTACTGTCCTGGTCATATTGATTTAAATTTATATGTAAAAGTACTTACAATTGATGCTGCAAATAGTTTATTTAATATTGATAAGACTTATGGCAACAAAGGTTCTAATTATCAAAGAAATTGGCATGGGTGGGATATATATAAGAAAAATGAAGCAAGATTACTTTCTTACAAAGATTGGGAAAAAGATTATGGGCTTAGTGTTTCATTTATAGAGTACATAGAACCATTGACACAAGAAGAAATTAATTATTATTTGAGTAGATTAAATAAAAATTTATCTCCAAATAGAGTAGCAGTAATTGAAACTGCACTTAGGTCTGTTGGTAAAATTCCATATTATTATGGTGGAAAAACACATAATTTTGGATATGAAAAAAATGCTTTTGGGACTAAAGTTCCTGCTGATTATAAAGGAAGGTGTCTTAAGGGGCTTGATTGTAGTGGATGGGTAAACTGGGTATATGGAACAACCTTTAATAAATATATTATTAAATCTGAAGGTACTAATAAATTGGCTGGCGAAGGTACAAAAATAATACGAGATGAATTATTGCCAGGAGATATAATTGTGAGACCAGGTATAGATTCACATGTTATGATGTTTTATGAATGGGCAGAAGATGGTAAAATGACAGTAATTCATGAAAATGGTGGTGTAAATAATGTAAGTATAGGAACATTCGATGCATATTATCCATACTATAGAAGGATTTTAAATTCATGATGTATAAAAATATTTTTAAAAGATTGTTTATATTGCTTGGTTTAATAGTAGTATTGCTTCTTTTGACATTTATTAATCAGAACTATTTAAAAAACAATAATATTTTTAATAATACTATATATAGTAATGAACTTACCATTAAGATAAAAAATAATGATTTGAAAGATGTGGATTATAAATTTATTAATAATGACTTAAATAATATAGATGATATTTTAAAAGAGCAAGTTAATCTTGATGTTGATAGATTAAAGAAAACTGAATACTACGGAATAGCTGAAAATATTTATTCAAATAAAATCAATGAAATAGTAAGAGTATTAAATGATAAACTTGATGATGAGGATTTTCATAGATTAGAACTGGATATTGATGATTTTCAAAAAAATATTGATTTTGCTATAACTGATTTGGAAAATACTATAGAATCAACTGTTGAATTAGAATATTATAAAAATAAATATTTATATGAAGAAAAACAAAAAAAATGCAGAGATATATTAGAAACATATAAAGGTTTTCTGCAATAAGGAGGAAATATGGATAAAATTTTTGGAGAATTTTTATTACAGGTTATTAAAGTAGTGTTTTATGTAGCAATTCTTTTTCTTGCTGTTAAACTTGGGACAAATATGGCTAAAAAGAAAAACTTAAAAGAGAATGAGACTTTAAGCAAGGAGTAAAATATTGTTATGAAAAAGTATTCTGTTAATGAATTAAGAGAATTATTTTTGTCATTCTTTGAGTCAAAAGGACATCTAAGGCTTAAAAGTTTTTCACTTGTGCCACAAAATGACAATAGTCTTCTTATAATTAATTCTGGAATGGCACCACTTAAACCTTATTTTAAAGGTATTGAGACTCCGCCATGTAAAAGAGTAACTACTTGTCAAAAATGTATAAGAACAGGTGATATAGATAATATTGGTCACACGGCACGGCATGGAACTTTTTTTGAGATGCTTGGTAATTTTTCATTTGGAGATTATTTTAAAAAAGAAGCTATTACTTGGAGTTGGGAATTTTTGACTGTAACTCTTGGACTTGATCCAAATAGATTATATCCATCTGTATATGTTGATGATGATGAAGCATATAGTTTATGGCATGATATGATTGGTATACCAAGTGATAGAATTTTTAAATTTGGTAAAGAAGATAATTTTTGGGAACATGGTTCTGGTCCTTGTGGTCCTTGTAGTGAAATATATTATGACCGTGGAGAAAAATACGGTTGTGGCAAGCCAACTTGTACAGTAGGTTGTGATTGTGATAGATTTATGGAAGTTTGGAATAATGTATTTACACAATTTGACAATGATGGAAAAGGCAATTATACCGAACTTGAACAAAAAAATATAGATACAGGTATGGGACTTGAAAGACTTGCAGTAGTATGCCAAGATGTAGAGTCAATATTTGAAGTTGATACTAATAAAGAACTTATGGATAGCATAAGTCTTATTACCCATCACATATATAAGGATGATGCAAAAGCTGATATATCACTTAGAATAATAGCTGACCATATAAAGAGTTGTACATTTATGATTTCTGATGGAATATTGCCATCAAATGAAGGAAGAGGATATGTACTTAGGAGACTTCTTAGAAGGGCAGTGAGACATGGTAGAATATTAGGTGTAAAAAAAGCATTTATGACAGACCTTGCACAAGTTGTAATTAAACTAAATAAGAGTCATTATACTGAACTTTTTGAAAAACAAGATATGATTTTAAATGTCTTAAAAGCAGAAGAAGATAAATTTAATCAAACTATAGACCAAGGACTTGAAATTTTGAGTCAAATATTACCAAATGTGAAGAATAATACTTTAAGTGGTGATGATGCATTTAAGTTATATGATACCTATGGTTTTCCTTTAGACCTTACTAAGGAAATATTAGAAGAAAAGAATATAAAGATAGATGAAGATAGATTCAATCTTCTTATGAAAGAGCAAAAAACAAAAGCAAGAGAAGCAAGAAAAGAATCAAATTATATGGGTAAAGATATTACTGTATTTGATGAACTTCCAAAAGACATATCTTCAAAATTTGTTGGGTATGACAGTTTAACTGGTAGTGGAAAGATACTATCTATTGTATCAAACAATAAAATAGTTAATACAATAAATGAAAATGAAGAGGGTGTGATTATAACAGATGAAACTAATTTTTATCCTATGATGGGTGGACAAGCTGGTGATACTGGTATAATAAGTTTAGATAATGCAAAATTTGAAGTATATGATACAATTAAAATACAAAATATAAAGATTGGGCATATAGGTAGAGTTATAAGTGGTAGTTTTTCAAATAATAATGTGGTAAAACTCGAAGTTGATACAACTAATAGACATTTGACAGCTATCAATCATACTTCAACACACCTTTTACAAGCTGCACTTCGTGAAGTATTAGGAAAACATGTAGAACAAGCAGGCTCTCTTGTAGAATATAATAGGCTTAGATTTGACTTTACACATTTTAAACCTTTGTCAGATGATGAGATAGAAAGAGTAGAAAAAATAGTTAATGATAAAATCAATGAAGCTATAAATGTTGTAAAAAAAGAGATGCCAATAGCAGAAGCAAAAAAAGAAGGAGCAATGGCACTTTTTGGAGAAAAGTATGGAGATATAGTTAGAACAGTGAGAGTTTCAGATTTTTCATTTGAGTTGTGTGGTGGAACACATATAGATAATACTTCTGAAATAAAATGTTTTAAGATAATATCTGAGACAGGTGTTGCAGCAGGTGTAAGAAGAATTGAGGCAATAACTTCTGATACCTTACTTAAGTATTATAATGAAGAAGACAACACACTTAAAAACATATCTACACTTTTAAAAACAAGCAATGAAGAATCATATGAAAAAGTAAATAATTTGCTTAAAGATATAAAAGAACTTAAGTCACAAATTGAATCATTAAAGAAACAAGTTTCTTCAAATGCAACAAGTGATGTAAAGGCTTTGAATATAAATGGGCTTAATGTAATAATCGATAGTTTTGATGGTAAAAATGCAGGTGAACTTAAAGATATAGTTGATAGCATAAAAGATAAAATAGATAACTATGTTGTAGTGGCATTTTCTAAAAATAATAATGATGTAGATATAGTAGTGTCAGTTTCAGATGCTGCAATTATTAAAGGCTTACATGCTGGCAACATATTAAAACAATGTGCAACTATTTTATCAGGAAATGGTGGTGGAAGGGATAAATTTGCAGTAGGGAAAGGAAAGGATGCGAGTAAAATAGATGAAGCTATGAAACTTGCAAAAGATTTGATTAGTGGATAAATTTGTTTTAAATATTGTAAATATATTAAGTAAGACATTTTCAAAAGAAATGATAGTGTTTATTATTTCTTTAATGCCACTTCTTGAACTTAGAGGAGGACTGATTGCGGCAACATTACTTAAGATACCTTATATGAGAGCAGCAATTATTTGTATATTAGGAAATGTTTTACCAATTCCATTTATATTATTATTTTTAAATAAAATATTTGATTTGATGGAAAAGTGGGAACCAACAAAAAAAATTGTTCGCTATTTTAAGGATAAGGCTATAAAGAATAAACCCAAAATTGATAAATATGGGCTACTGGGATTAATACTTTTTGTAGGGATACCACTCCCTGGAACCGGTGCTTGGACAGGTGCACTTGTAGCATCAGTATTCAATATGGATATAAAAAAGGCAAGTATAGGGATATTTCTTGGTATAATTTTAGCATTTATAATTATGTCTATAGTGTCATATGGAATTATAGGTAATATAATAAGATGATGTGGAAAAGAATTACAATTGACACATTAGTAGAAGCGACTGATATAGTCGCTTCAGTTTTATTTGACAATAATATAGTTGGAGTAGAAATAGAAGATAATCAAAATTTAACTGAAGAAGAATTAAAAAAAATGTATGTAGATATACCAAAGTTTAATACTGACGATGGCAAATCAAAAGTTAGTTTTTATGTATCTATAGGAGAAAAGGATAAGAATAATTTTGATACCTATGATAAAGATTTAGTTGATAATAGTTATATGATGTCAAATGATAATATATTTAGTCTTGAAGAATATGATGAAATATTAAAAAATATAAAAAGTGAACTTGAAGAATATAGAAAACTAATGGATATGGGAAGCCTTGAATTTAGTGAAGAATTACTTGATGATGAGATATTTTTAAATAAATGGAAACATAATTTTAAAAGTATAAAAATTGATGACATAAATATTTTACCCTCTTGGGAAAAGAATATAAGTGTCAATGATTTAAATATATTTATAGAACCTGGGAATGCGTTTGGTACAGGACAACATGAAACTACAAGGCTTTGTGTTCAGGCATTGAAAGATATAATTAAAAATAATGAAATTAATAATTTTTTAGATATTGGAGCAGGTTCAGGAATACTTAGTATAATTGCATATAAATTAGGAGCAAAAAAAGTATATGCTATTGACATAGATGAAAACTGTGAGTTTAACTTATTGGAAAATCTTAAATTAAATCATATAGATAGTATAAAAAAAATCAATGAAGATATTTTTAATGAAGAAGAGATAAATTCAAAAGATTTCATATATGGTTTTGGGAATATTATAACAGATGACTGGTTAAAAAAAGTATTAAAAACTAAAAAATATGATGTAATAGTAGCAAATATTTTAGCACCTGTCATAATATCTTTGATAAAAAAGGCAGACATAGTGTCATACTTAAATAAATGTGGAAGATTGGTTTTAAGTGGAATAATAAAAGAAAAGGAGAATGAAGTTAGGGAAACACTTGAAAAAATTGGTAAAGTATATGATATTATAACGAAAACTGATGGTGAGTGGGTTTCTATAATTTGTAAAGTATAATTTTATGAATGAAAATAGTATATTAAATAAGACTAGTGAGTATGCAAGTTGTAGAAAAAAGTTTTCAATTTTTAGAATACTTTTTTCTCCTATGTTTTTTATTGTCTTATTCTTTATAATAGAATTAATACTTATTTTTTCGTTTTCAGATTTTTTTGACAAAAAAGAGCTTCAATTTATAATAATAATTTTGAATATCATTGAAATTATATATATAGTTAATTCCAAAAAGTTAAAAAATTCATTTAAGATAGTTTGGATGTTGGTATTTATTACTATGCCAATTTTTGGAGTTTTGTTGTATTTTGTTTTAAGATTAACAGATTTATTTAGTTCTAAAAGAAATAAATTAAGAGACACTGTTATAAATGCAAAAAAGTATTATGATTTTTCATACAGTAATGAACTGATGAATAAAAATAATTTAACAAAAGAAAAACAACATGAATACTCTCTTTATAATTATTTTTATAATTATGTAAAATGTCCAGTGTATAAAGATGTAAAATCACATTATTTTGATAATGGTTTTGATGCATTTGAAGATATACTTAAAAAAATGAAAAGTGCAAAAAAATTTATATTTATTGAGATATTCATACTTGCTGATGGCATAGTTTGGCAAGAAATGTTAAAAATACTTAAGGAAAAGGCAAAAGAAGGTGTTGAGATTAAATTGTTGGTAGATGGCTTAAATAGTATATTTAGATTTAATAAAAAGTACTGTGAATATTTAAAAACTTTTAACATAGAAGCAAAGATATTTAAGCCAATATCACCACTTATAGCAAGTACGCAAAATAGAAGGGACCATAGAAAAATTTTTGTAATTGATAATGAAATTGCATATACTGGTGGAATCAATATAGCTGATGAATACGCAAATTTATATGAAAGATTTGGATATTGGAAGGATGATTGTATAAGAGTTGAAGGAAAAGTAGTTGATAGTTTTACAATAATGTTTATGCATTTGTGGCATGTAAATTCAAAATCTAAAGTAATTGATTTTGAAAAATATTTAATAAAACATGAAGAGAAATTTGAAACTAATGGTGATCTCGCATATATTCCATATACTGATTATCCAAATTTAAGTGAAAATATATCATATGAGATACTGAAGTACATGTTTAATTCTGCAGATAAATATATGTATATAATGACACCATATCTTGTAATTGATGAAGCTATGGTTGAAACAATAGAGTCTGCGGCAAAAAGAGGTGTTGACGTCCGTATAATAGTTCCAAGAATTCCGGACAAAAAATATGTTTTTTATGTAAATAGAAGCTATTATAGATCGCTTGTGCTGGCTGGAGCAAAAATTTATGAATATGTACCGGGTTTTATACATTCAAAAGTATATTTGCAGGATGACAAGAGAGCTGTTGTAGGTACAGTTAATCTTGATTATAGAAGTCTTTATATGCATTATGAAAATGGTATATATATATATAATGATGAAAAATTACTTAATGATATAAAAAGTGATTTTGACAAAACATTTTATGAGAGTAAAGAAATGAACATGGAAGAAATTGTTAAGATGTCTTTTGGATATAAATTTTGGGGAGCGATACTAAAAATTTTTGCACCACTTATGTAGGAGAGAATATGAGTAAGATGATTGAAATTGAAAATGAAAAATTTATAGTAAAATTATTGTCTTTTGGTGCAATACTGCATTCATTTTATGTAAAAGAATTTGATACTGATATTGTTCTTGGCTTAGATAGCAAAGAGAAGTATTTGGAAAAAGGAAGTGCTTCTATGGGTAAGTCAGTAGGGAGATGTGCAAATCGTATAGGGAATGCAGAGTTTACTTTAAATGGTGTGAAATATAAATTGTTAGCTAATAATGGACCAAATTGTTTACATAATGGAGAAGTGTCATTTGGAGATAGAGAGTGGACTATTAAAGAAAATTCGAATACTAAAGTTATATTTACATATGAGAGTAGCGATATGGAGTCGGGATTTCCTGGAAATATTAAAGTTGAAGCAAGTTATGAGTTAAATGGTGATGAACTTATAGTTACATATGAAGGAATATCTGATAAAGATACAATTTTCAATATTACAAATCATGCATACTTTAATTTGAATAAGGATAAAAAAGATATATTTAATCTTGAATTGGAAATTCCTGCAACTCATGTGAACTTAAATGATGAAAATGGAATGGCGATGGAAAAAACTGTTGATGTAAAAAATACACTTTTTGATTTTAGAGAATTTAAAAAGATTGGAAATGTTGTTAATGAAAATGGTGTAGAGTTAAATCAGTATTGTAAAAATTTATATGTAGGCGATGAAATTAAAGATAATAAGTATATAGATAATATAGATAATAATTATGTGTATGAAAATAATAGTGAGAAAGTTTTATGTAGATTAAAAAATGATAAAATGAAGTTAGAAATCATTAGTGATTTACCTGGAGTTCAAATATATACTGGGAAATCAATAAGTATTGATGGAAAAGATGGGTATTATAGTAGATATGCAGGAATAGCCATGGAACCACAGTTTTGCCCAAATGCTATTAATTATAGTCAGTTTATAAAGCCAATAATTAAAGCTGGTGAAAGAGTTAAACATATAATTAAGTATAAAATATCAGCAAATTAGCTATATTTTATTAGTTTTTTAAAGATTTATCAATAAATATTATTAAAATAAGAGAATAAGTTAAAATTGACAAAAAGTAAGAAAAATGTTAGAATTATTTAGTAAATATATTTAAAGATTTTGTATAAATCTAAAATTATAGGGGGTATAACAATGAAAAAGTTATTATCGGTTTTAATGGCATGTGCAATGATAGCTGTATTAGTTGCATGTGGCAATGGCAATGCTACTAAACAAGCAGAATCAGCTGCACCTGTTGCAGAACAAACTGCTGCGACAAAATTAAGAGTAGGAATTTCAATGCCTACAAAGAGTCTTGAGAGATGGAATAGAGATGGTGAATACTTGAAGAAAGAGTTTGAAGCAAAAGGGTATCAAGTGGACCTTACTTATTCTGATAACAAGATTACTCAACAAGTAAATGATATTGAAGGTTTACTTGCAAATAATGTAAATCTTTTAGTTATTGCTGCTATTGATGGAGATTCATTAACACAAGTATTAAAAGATGCAAAGGATAGAAATATCCCAGTAATTTCTTATGACCGTCTTATCATGAACACAGATGCTATTAGTTATTATGTATCATTTGATAACTATACAGTAGGAAAACTTCAAGGAGAGTTTGTAGAACAAGCACTTGATCTTAAAAACACAGATAAGAAATATAATATTGAGTTTACTGCAGGAGATCCAGCAGATAATAATGCAGGATTTTTCTTCAATGGTGCATTTGATGTACTAAAACCATATATAGAAAAAGGAACTCTCGTAGTTCCATCTGGACAAACTGAGTTTGAAAAAGTTGCTACTGCTCAATGGTCAACTCCTACAGCTATGAATAGAATGCAAAACTTACTTGCTTCTTATTATGCAGGTGGCACACAACTTGATGTAGCTCTTTGCTCAAATGACTCAACTGCTCTTGGTGTTACTCAAGCAATAGAATCAGATTATGCTGGTAGCAATTCAGTTATTATAACTGGACAAGATGGTGATGAGGCTAATCTTAAAAATATAATTGATGGAAAACAAACAATGACTGTTTATAAGGCAGTTGCTAATGAAGCAATTGCTACACTTGATCTTGGTGAAGCACTCCTTAAAGGTGAAAAACCAGATGGAAGTTTAATCAATAATTCTAAATGGAGTTTTGATTGTGCTTACGACACAAGTTCATATAACAATGGAACAGGTATTATACCTTCATATCTTTTAGTTCCAACAGTTGTTACAAAAGATAATATTCAAAAAGAGTTGGTTGATACTGGATATTATAAGATGGAAAATGGCTACCCAAAAGCTAATTAATTTTGAATTTTAAAAATTAGAAATAGGGCGGCCACATTTTGTGTGCTGCCCTATTTATTTTATGGGGAGGTGTAAATTTGGCTGATTATATTTTAAAAATGGAAAATATTACTAAGACTTACCCAGGTGTAAAGGCACTTGATAATGTAAATCTTCAAGTAGAAAGAGGCACTATACATGCCCTTGTAGGTGAGAATGGTGCAGGAAAATCAACACTAATGAAAGTGTTATCTGGAATTATTCCCTATGGTGATTATACTGGTTCTATAATCTATAATGATAAGGAATGTCATTTTAAAAATATTCATGATAGTGAAAGGCTTGGTATAGTTATTATTCATCAGGAATTAGCACTTGTACCAGAACTTACAATAGCTGAAAATATGTTCCTTGGCAATGAAAGAGCAGATAAGTTAGGAGTAATAGATTGGACTAAAACTCATAAACAGGCTACAGATAATTTGAAGAAGGTAGGTCTAAAAGAAAGTTCAAATACTCTTATAAAAGATATAGGGACAGGAAAACAGCAACTTGTAGAGATAGCAAAAGCATTGTCAAAAAATGTAAAACTTTTAATACTTGATGAGCCTACTTCATCGCTAAATGAAGCAGATAGTAAGATGCTTCTTGATATGCTTATTAGTTTTAAAAAGGAAGGTATGACTTCTATAATTATAACTCATAAGTTAAATGAGGTGTCATATTGTGCAGATAATATTACTGTTCTTCGTGATGGAACTACTATTGAAACAATTGATAATTCAAGCCATACTGTAGATGAGGAAAGAATTATAAAAGGTATGGTTGGACGTGAATTAACTGATAGATATCCAAAACGTGAAAGAAAGACAAATGGAGATATAGTATTTGAAGTTAAGAATTGGAATGTGTTTCATCCAATTTATGATGATAAGAAGGTTGTCAATAATGTAAGTTTTAAAGTTCGCCGTGGTGAAGTTGTAGGCTTTTCAGGACTACAAGGAGCAGGAAGAACTGAACTTATGATGTCATTATTTGGCAATAGTTATGGTTCTAATATTTTTGGTGAAGAGTATATAAAAGGTGAAAAAGTAAAATTAAAAAGTGCTCGTGATGCTATAAATCATGGTCTTGCATATGTAACTGAGGATAGAAAAAATAATGGACTTATATTATCTGATACAATATCTTGGAATACAGTAATGGCAAAAATAAGAAAAGTTGCTGATAAATATGGTATAGTAGTAGATACTAATAAACAAGATGAAGCAGCTGAATATTATGTAAAAAGAATGAAAACTCGAACACCAAGTATTTATCAAAATACTGGAAATTTATCAGGAGGAAATCAACAAAAAGTGCTTCTTGGAAAATGGATGTTTACTGAGCCAGAAGTATTTATACTTGATGAACCAACCCGTGGTATAGATGTTGGAGCAAAATATGAAATCTATACTATCATAAATGAGATGGTAGAAGATGGTAAAGCAGTAATAATGGTTTCATCAGAATTACCTGAACTTCTTGGAATGTGCGATCGTATATATGTTATGAATGAAGGCAATATGGTTACAGAGTTTGATGCAAAAGATGCAACACAAGAAAAAATTATGTCAGCAATATTAGCTTCGGATAATAAAATAGATGTTAAGGAGGAAGTTAAATAATGAATGTTAAAAGTTTTGTAAAAAAATACACAATGACAATAGCACTAGTAATTGTATTTATCTTTTTTACTTTTTTGACAGGTGGTCGTCTTGTGTATGCTCAAAATATTTCTAATTTATTACTACAACAATCATATGTATTGGTTATGGCCTGTGGTATGCTTCTTTGTATACTTACTGGAGGTAACGTAGATCTTTCTATTGGATCAACACTTTGTTTGTCTGGTGCACTTTCTGCAAAGTTATTATCTAATGGTGCTTCAGTTCCAGTTGCTATACTTGCTTCTCTTGGTGTTGCAGCAGTTATAGGTGTTATTCAAGGTTATCTTATTGGTTATATTCATATACCACCATTTATATGTACACTTGCAGGAATGTTTTTATACAGAGGATTTGCAAGAGTTATACTTGATTCTAAAACAATTTCTATAAGTAATGATGGATTTTTAAAATTATTTACATCTTATATAACTATTCCAGGTATAGATACATCTGGACATTGTTTGTCAGCACTATTTGTTGGTATAATTATTGCTTTTATGTTTACTTTTATAGCGATGATAAACAAGATGAAGAGAGCAAAAGCTGGGCTTGCACATAGTTCAAATCCAGTATTATTATTTAGATGTGTCATTATAGATGTTTTGATTATTGCCTATACATATAAGTTATCACAGTATAAAGGTATACCTGTAATGATATTATGGATACTTTTAGTTGTATGTGTGTTTGCATTTATTACTGCTATGACAGTATTTGGTAGATATTTCTATGCAGTAGGTGGAAATGAGAAGGCAACAAAACTTTCTGGTATTGATCCAAGAAATGTATATTTCTGGGCATACTTTATAATGAGTTTACTTGCAGGTTTCTCAGGACTTCTTGTAGCAGCACGAATTGGATCTGTAGATGGTAATATGGGTAACTCTTATGAAATGGATGCTATCGCAAGTTGTTTTATAGGTGGTGCGAGTGCATATGGTGGTTCTGGTACTATTCCAGGGGTTATGATAGGTGCTTTACTTCTTGGTGTTATAAACCAAGGTATGTCTATATATGGTCTTTCAGATCAGTGGCAATATGTAGTAAAAGGTTTAGTTCTACTTATTGCAGTTGTCTTTGATGTAGTTTCAAATAAGAAAACTGGAAAATCATAATTTATACTATATAGAACTCTATGGAGGTTTTTGATGTATTATATTGGGATTGATTTAGGTACTTCAGCTGTAAAATTACTTCTTATGGATGAATCTGGGAACATAAAGAATATAGTAAGTAGAGAGTATAAGATTTCTTTTCCACATTCTGGATGGAGTGAACAAAATGCAGATGATTGGTGGACTGCAGTTAAAAGTGGATTGAAAGAATTAATACAAATTGTTCCAAAAGACGAAATAAAAGGCATAGGTGTAGCAGGTCAAATGCATGGTCTTGTTATACTTGATGATAAGGATAATGTCATAAGACCAGTTATTTTGTGGAATGATGGTAGAACAAAAAAAGAAACAGATTTTTTGAATAATGAAATAGGAAAAGATAAACTATCAAGTTGGACTGGTAATATAGCTTTTCCTGGATTTACTGCACCTAAAATACTTTGGATAAAAGAAAATGAAAAAGACAATTTCAATAAAATAAAAAAAATAATGCTTCCAAAAGATTATATTAATTATAAATTAACTGGTGCATTTGTGACTGATTATAGTGATGCTTCAGGTATGCTCTTGCTTGATGTAAAAAATAAGTCATGGAGTAAGGAAATGATGGATGTGTGTGACATCAAAGAAGAGATGTTACCTACGCTTCATGAAAGTTTTGATATCATTGGTGAATTAAAAAAAGAAGTAGCTGATGATATAGGATTACCTATCGGTGTAAAAGTTGTAGCTGGAGCAGGTGATAATGCAGCAGCTGCTATAGGTACTGGAACAGTTGGAAATGGTGCTTGTAATATTTCTGTCGGAACAAGTGGCACAATATTTATATCATCTGATACATTTAAGATGGATAAAAATAATGCACTTCATTCATTTGCCCATAGTGATGGGCATTATCATCTTATGGGTTGTATGCTTAGTGCCGCATCTTGTAATAAATGGTGGATGGAAGATATATTGCATACAAATGATTATGAAGGTGAATCGGAAAATATTGATGAAGAAAAATTTGGATTAAATACTGTATATTATCTCCCATATCTTATGGGTGAAAGAGCACCGCACAATGACCCGTATGCAAGAGCTTGTTTTATAGGTATGTCACTTGATACCAAAAGAACCACTATGCTACAAAGCATTTTTGAAGGTGTGGCATTTGGAATAAGGGATAGTCTTGAAGCTGCTCGTGATATGGGGATAGATATAAAGAAAAGTATGATATGTGGTGGTGGAGCAAAGAATAAATATTGGAAAAAAATATTTGCAAATGTTTTGAATTTGGAATTAACTACACTTGAGACAGAGCAAGGACCTGGATATGGAGCTGCTATACTTTCGGCAGTAGGTTGTAAAGATTTTAAATCTATAAAAGATGCTACTGATAAATTGATTAGAATTAATGATACAATAAAACCAGAAAAAGAATTAGTTGAAAGATATAATGAAAGATATAAAGCATTTAAAAAATTATATCCTGCACTTAAAGATGTATTTTTTGATTTTTATAAATAAGGAGGATTAGATATATGAATAATGTTCCAAAAGTAAAAATAGGTGTAGTTGGAGTGAGCAGAGATTGCTTCCCAGCAAGCCTTACAGAAAGAAGAAGAAAGGCAGTAGTTGATGCATATAAAAAGAAATATAGTGCAGATGAAATTTATGAATGTCCAATTACTATTATAGAGAGTGAGATTGATATGATGAATGCACTTTCAGATATAAAGAAAGCAGAGTGTAATGCACTTTGCGTATTTCTTGGAAATTTTGGACCAGAAATTTCAGAGACTTTACTTGCAAAGCATTTTGACGGACCTAAAATGTTTATAGCAGCAGCAGAAGAATCTCAAGGCGACTTGCAAGATGGCAGAGGTGATGCATTTTGTGGTATGCTTAATGCAAGTTATAATTTAGCACTTAGAAATGTGAAAGCATATATACCAGAGTATCCTGTTGGTGATGCAGATGAACTTGCAGATAAGATAAAAGAATTTTTACCTATTGCAAAAGTAATTATTGCACTTAATAATTTAAAAATTATTAGTTTTGGACCAAGACCAATGAATTTTCTTGCTTGTAATGCTCCTATTAAACAGTTGTATAATTTAAATGTTGAGATAGAAGAAAATTCTGAACTTGATTTATTTGAAAGTTTTAAAAATCATGAAGGTGATAAGCGAATAGCAGAGATGGCTTCAAAAATGGCAGAAGATTTAGGTGCTGGCAATAAAAAACCAGAAATGTTAGCTAAACTTGCACAGTATAAACTTACGCTTGATGATTGGGTAGAGGCACATAAGGGATATAGAAAGTTTGTGACACTTACTACAAAATGTTGGCCAGCATTTCAAACTCAGTTTGGATTTGTACCTTGTTATGTAAATAGTTTCTTTACAGGTGAAGGGATACCTGTATCATGTGAAGTAGATATATATGGTACTTTAAGTGAATACATAGGTCAAGTATTAAGTGATGATATAGTAACACTTCTTGATATAAATAATTCAGTACCAAAAGATATGTATGAACAAAGTATAAAAGGAAAATTTGATTATAAACAAACAGATACATTTATGGGATTCCATTGTGGAAATACTTGCACTAAAAAACTTTCATTCCATGAGATGAAGTATCAAAAAATTATGGCAAGAGCTTTACCAATAGAAGTTACCAATGGAACACTTGAAGGAGATATAGTTCCAGGAGATATAACTTTATATAGATTACAGAGTACAGCTGATGCAAAACTAAGAGCATATATAGCAGAAGGTGAAGTATTGCCAGTAGCAACTAAATCATTTGGTTCAATTGGAGTATTTGCGGTAAAAGAGATGGGAAGATTTTATAGGCATGTGCTTATAGAGAAAAACTATCCTCATCATGCTGCAGTAGCATTTGGTAAATGGGGGAAGGTTTTGTTTGAAGTATTTAAATATCTTGGAGTAGAATTAAGTGAGATAGGATATAATCAACCTGAAGGAGTACGCTATCCAAGTGAAAATCCTTGGAAATAATTAGGAGCACTTATGAAAATATATAATGTAGATAGTCCTGAATTTAAGGTGTATGGAAAAGTAATTACTGGTTATGATGTGAGTGAAATAGTTGATGCACTTGACAAAAAGACACCTGAATCCGAAAATGTAGTATATGTTGCAGAAGAACCTGAACTACAAAATCTTTTGATTAACAAAAAAATTGGGAATACACTTTTTGGTGGTATGCCATATCAAATGGGATATTGTAATGGAAAAAATACAAAACTAAATTGTCTTGAATATCATAGGGATAGTGAATTTAATTTGGGTTGTACAGATTTCATATTGCTACTTGCAAAAATGTCTGATATTGATGATTACAAATTGGATACAAGCAAGGTAAAAGCATTTTATGTAAAAAAAGGTCAACTTGTAGAAGTTTATGCGACTACACTTCATTATGCACCTTGCTCTGCAAAAAAAGGTGTTGGATTTAAAGTTTTAGTAGCACTTCCAAAAGGAACTAATGTAGGTAAAACTAATACAGAAGGAGATTTTTTTGAAGATAAATTATTGTTTGCGACGAACAAGTGGTTAATTGCACATGAAAGTGCAAGTGAAGTTGAAGATGGTGCTTATGTGGGACTTATTGGAGAAAATACTGATATTGCAAATGATATATAAGAGGGTAATATGATTAAAGATTTTTTTATTTATTTAATTTATATTGGTTATATGATGTATGGTTGGACAGCATCACTTCTTGGTGGTGTATGGCCAAAGATGTCATCTGATATAGGTGCAGGAGTTACTTTAATTGGTATACTTACCATGATAAATTATATTTCATCAGGTGTGGCAAGCTTTACTACATATAAGATAAGAATGAAACTTGGTACAAGTTATTCTAATGTACTTGGACTTTCACTTGCTGGCATTAGTATGTTATTTTTTGCAAATGCGAATAGTTTTATTGTAGTAGCCATCGCAATGGTATTTTTAGGTGCAAGTGCTGGTATAATTGATGTAAACTCAAATAGTTATGTTGTTAAAGCATATGAAACAAAATGGGTTTCATTTATGCATGCTTGTTGGGGACTTGGAGCAACTATTGGTCCTATGGTTATGAGTGTTGCACTTATATATATGAGCAGTTATAGGATGGGCTTTTATATAACATTTGTAATAATTATATTAATAAATATTTTAATGTTTCTTGCTAAAAGATATTGGGAAGGTAAAAAGAAAACTATTGATCAAAATTATGTTGAATTACATTCAGTATCAAAAGAGGAAAAAGAAGCAAAAGTTGGTATTGTTGATATAATAAAAGTAAAAAATGCTTTAAAAATATTAATTTGTTTTTTACTTGCAAATGGTGCAAGTTGTTCTTTTTCGACATGGATTGCAACGATGGCAGTTGAACAGAGAGGATTAGGGGTGGCGGAAGCTGCAGTTGCATCATCAACATATTTTTTTGCACTTATGATAGGAAGAATATTTTTTGGAATGTTAGCTGATAAAATAGGTATAAATAAAACATTGCTTATAATTATGCTTTTATCAGTAATAAGTGTTATTTGTTATTATATACCATATCATGGTTCACACATTGTGTACATTCATTCTGCATTTACTGGATTTGCGAGTGGTTCTCTTATACCATTATTAAATTCAGATTTGAAAGAATTATTTGAAACTAAATATTTGAGTCCTCTAATTAGTTTTGGTGGGGTTTTTGGACTTAGTGGTATAGCAGTTAGCTCGGCTATTATGACATATGTTGCTAATGTATTAGGAATTCAACATGTGCATATAGTTCAAATTATATCTTTTACATTGTTATTTTTGATATATGGCAGTGTAATTAAAAACAAATTAGTCAAAAATGCATAAAAATATAAAATTTTGCATATTATATACAAAATAGTATTTGAATAGCAGAAATTGAATCAAAAATCTATAGAATAATTTTTAATAAATTTTTAATAAAATATTGAAAAAAGCAAGAAAAAACCTTGCTTTTTTTATTTATTTTTGATAAAATAGTATGGCTGTGGCATGGTAGCGTTGATCTATGAGGTTGCAGATTTAGAAAAAAAATAATTTAAATTTGGTTTTTCATAGGGAGCAAGTGTCAAAATAATTTTGATAGCTGTCACTGTATACGAGGGGTTTATTTTTTTGACTTTACAGTTGCGATACACCCGAACCCGTGTACAGTCACCGCTTTTAAACACAAAAGTTTAAGGAGGCGACTTTTTTTATGGCAAAGCAAGTAATGAG
>CADCOW010000188.1 GCA_902803205.1 uncultured Eubacteriales bacterium
CATTTTATATTACCAATTGCTTAGTTTAATTTCACCTTTTCTTTGAATATATGCAAGTATAGTTGAAAATATTAAATATAATATTCCTACCTCTATATAAAGTATAAGAGGTTCATAAGTCCTTGCTACAATTCTCTGTGTAGTCATAAACATCTCTGCCACAGTTATATTTGCGGCAAGAGAAGTATCTTTTACCATCGATATAACTTCATTAAACAATACTGGAAACACTGTTCGCAGAGCTTGTGGTATGATTATTCTTTGGATACTCTGTTTATAAGTTAATCCTACCATTAGTGCTGCTTCAAGTTGTCCTTTATCTATAGATGTAAGTGCGGCTCTTATACTTTCCGCCGCATAGGCAGCTTCATTTAACGAAAACACTATAACTGCTGCTGTAAATGGTGGCAATACAATTCCGATATTGGGAAGCCCATAAAATACTATAAATAATTGAACTAAAAGCGGTGTTCCTCTGAATATCCAAATATAAAATCTACAAATAGTATTTAACACTTTTACATTTTTATATTGAATAATTGCTATTATGAAAGCAAGTACTACTCCAAGTAAAAATGATAAAATTGTTAATGGTATTGTAAATCTAATCCCTGAAATAAGAATTTTGGGAAATGATTCGCATATTATGTTTATTACTCTTTCGCTCATTAATTACTACCCCATAAACTCTATCTTGATATAATAATCATCTTATTTCCCCAGCCTTGTAAAGTAGGATTTTCTTCTACATTTTTTGTAAAATCATTATCAATTTTAATTTTTCCAACTTTAGTATAATTCACTGGTATCTCTGCATTTCTGAAAAACATAATCATACGATTTGGTTCTGAATAATATACATCCCCTACTTGCTCTATATTTATGCTCTCTGGATTTGAAGTTACTTTATATCTACTTGGTATATCATAGTATTGGTATTTGTCTGCATTATCATATCCTGAAAATTCATAAATAGGAAGATTCCAAGTAGCTAATGAGACATGATTATAAATATCTTCTGCTGTCTGGTTGTTAAATAACTCAAGCACATAGGTTTTACCTTCATAGCCAAGTTTCACATTCAATGTTTTTCCAGAAAAAGTTTCATAGCCTGTTTTTGCAATTTGTGTTGTTTCTGTGGTAATACTTGAAACTATGTTGTTTGAAGTCCCCATGGGAACTTGATTGACACTATTTGCACAACCTATGTTTGATAAAACTAAAGTTGATAAGATGCTAAGTGCCGCAATTTTTGAAATTATTTTTTTCATATTTTTTTTCCTCTCTTTTTTTATTTCTTAAATCCTATTTTATAATCCAAGGGCATTTTATAAAAGTATAATTCTTATAACTTTTTTAACTTAAAGTGCCAGTTGAAACTCTTAAAATATATTACCTACATTTTTTAATAATTTATTGCTATAACAATACGAAAATATACCAAATAGAAATATTATAAATATTGATAGCAATATGTTCTGAATTGTAAAATAAGATGTATAAGCACAGATTCCATAATGTCTAAATAAATAATTTATAAATTTATCTGAAAACAATTTTATTAATATAATTCCCACTATCACTCCAATGCTACTTACTATCACAAATCTAACTGCAAATGAAGCCGAAATTTCATTTCTACTAAAACCCAGAAGTTTATATATTGTAAGATTTTTAATTTCATTTTTCAAAATATCATTTACTTGTATTATGGTAATGATTGCCGATATTACGATTGTCAAAAATATCAATACTCTAATTAGCATATTCATTGCACTTACTATTGAATCAAGTCCGCTCCAAGTATTTGTATGAGTATAAATTTGTGCACCATATTTTTCGGATAAGATAGTTGTTAAATTATCTGTGTTTTTGTTTTGAAGAAATAAGTGATAGCAGTAGAAGTTTTTTGGAGTATCACTAATCTTTTCAAACCCATCTTTTGAAATTCCAACATTGTCTCCCATTTCATTTGCACATTCATAAATGCCTACTACTTGAAAATATCTATCCCCTTTTGTTCCTCTAACTTGAATACTATCTCCAATATTTTTTGAAAGATTACTTGCCACTATATCAGTTAAAAGTATCTCATCAGCATTTTTTATAGTATTTCCTCTTAATATATGAAACTTTGATGTATCTGATGACACATTTGCTCTCAAGTTATATCCATCAATATTTAAATTTGTCATCCCAAGTAAGTAGACGTATTCCACACTATTTATTTTATTTATCTCACTTATCACTTCATCTATGTCAACATCTTTTATGCTCTGTACTCCATAATCCATATCAGTAGGATTAAATGAATTCATAAGTCCTTTACCATTGTCAAGCCAGATATTAATTCTATATATCTGATTATTAAATAAAGATAAAAGAATGCAAACAATTGCTAGCATTAAATATTGTTTTTTTCTGCTTACAACTTCTCTTATAGATATCGCCAGTATAGAGCCTTGTTTAATTTCAATATAATTTTTGTTTGTGAAATCTACAATTGTACTGATTTCTGCTGGCTTTATTTTGTATATTTTTTTTAGATTAAATATTATGAATACATTTATAATCAAAACTATAATACTTATCACAGTCACTGATTGTGTGAAAAAAATTCTACCTTCAAACATTATTCCATTTGCCACATATGTCATATCATAAAATAATGTTAATACATACTCAACACATAAAACGGACACAACAAATGCTATAATAATAGGTATATTCCATTCTATCAAATAAATATATATTATCTCTCTATTTTTATATCCAAGTATTTTCAAATTGGAAATTTTTTTTCTGTCATAGGTAATGCTATTTTTTAATGCATAATAAATTATAACTACTGAAACTACTGTCAAAAGTAAAGAAAACAAAAACAAAAATGCTACAAAAATATTAATAAGTAATGACATATATGAAACAATCGTATTTTTACTATATATATGTTCAATGGCATTTGAAATATTTGGATTGTCATAACAAATGCTTGATAAGGCTCTATATTCTGCACTTTCTACACCTTTTATAAAAAGAGAATACCCATTATATGCCAGATTATCAATACTATCTTCTAACAATTCTTTTTTTATATCATCAAATGCATTATCATTTATATAAAATCTTTTAATACCTACCATTGAAGAGCCAAATACTTCGTCCTCAAAAAAATATTTTACTTTAAAAAATAATTTTTGATTTCGTTTAATGTTTATTGCTATTTCATCATTTTCTTTTATCCCTATAATGCCTTTCATGGAAATAGGCAGTGCTATTTCTTTATTTGAAAGATTATTTTCGCCTCTGTCGCTTATCTTAAAAATGATTGCATCTACATCTGATTTTTTATCAATAAACTCATAAGAACTATATATGATTTCTTTACAATCAACGCTTTCTACATTTTCATTCTCACTAATATAATTTATTGTTGGGTCAATTGCTATCTTGCCATTTGTAAGCACTAACATATCGCCGAAATGATTTTTGTCTAGTCTTTCTTCTATTTCATATAGAGTATTATAACTCATACTAATTGACAAAAACAAAAAAATGAAAGACATAACCATAAGTATAAAAATTGCTGTAATAGTTTTGATATCTTGTTTTATATTGTTTTTTACTATAAAAAATATCATATTACCACTTATTTTTATTTAGTATCTTATTTACTATGCTATATTTCATCTCGCGAGTATCACTTGGCATAAAATCTACACTGTCTTTTATAGCACCATCCTCTATATACATAACTCTACTACCATAACTTGCTGCATTGATATCGTGAGTGACCATCACTACAGTAGTTCCATTTTTATTGATTTGTTCAATCATATTAAGGACTATTTCACTTTGTTTTTTGTTTAAACTACCTGTTGGTTCATCTACAAATAATATCTTTGGGGATTTTGACATAGCTCTTATCACAGATGCTCTTGCAAGTTCCCCACCTGATACTTGACTTGGATATTTACATTTTTCTGATGTGAGTTCAAATTTTTCAAAAAGTTTATCAATGTATTCATTGTCTATTTTATTTGTCTTAGCTATTATACAATTTTCATATAAAGTCATATTTTCTATGAGATTTGGTGTCTGAAAAACATACGAGAAATCATTTCTTCTAAGTTTTGACAATTTATTCTCATCATATTTAGAAATATCTATTCCATTATATATTATCTCTCCGCTATCTATCTTATCTATCGTGGAAATTGTATTTAAGATAGTTGTTTTTCCTGCACCACTTGCCCCCATTATAACCATAAAATCATTTTCAAACACATCAAAACTCAAGTCTTTTATCACAGTGTTTTCAAGATTATAATGACTTTTACCATAACTTTTATTAATTTTTTTAATTTCTAATATTTTCATTTACTTAATGTCGTTTATAATAAACTTTTTCTTTTTACTTTTTGAATCTATTTGCAAATTTTTAACTTTTTTAATTTCAAAATGTATATTGTTTAATTTTTTGTTGGATAATATTTCAGTTAATCCGTCTCCCAATTCCTTCCTTATTTCTGTAAAATATTTTTCTTGCAAATCATCTTCTATATCATTCATTTTTACATTTACAACAAAGCTTTGTTCAGATGTTTTTACTAACTGAAAGTCACTCATCCCTTTCAATCGATACCCTTCTATCTGAAGAGGGTGTATAAAATCTTTTTTATTATCAAGCCACATCACATCACTACTTCTGCCACGAACTTTTTCTATATTTGTATATGGTAATTTACAATTCTTATTACTATCTTTTTTTACAAGTAAGTCATTTATCTCATATCTTATAAATGGCATAGTAAAGTTGTTAAGATTTGTAAGATAGATTGATGTATTTTCAACTTCAACAATATTTAAGTCATCTAATAAATACATCCCATCTTCTATATCATTCTGCACCCCTATTGCTATTGACTCACTCGCACCATAACAATCAATTACTTTTACATTAAAGATTTTTTCAAGTTTTTCTCTACTCAATACCGAAAGTGGCTCCCCACAAGTTATCACTCTATCGACATTGAGTTTTATGTCCATCTCGACAATATAACTAGCAACAATTTCAAGTAGTGACACATATCCTATCAAGACATTTGGGTTAAAATCTATTAGTTCTTTTTTTATTTTATCAAGTTCCTTTCCTACATCTATACTTTTATATTTGACATTTAAAATATCAAGTCCATCAGCTATTGATGTGCATCCTGCATATCTTCCATCACTTGACATAAGATTACAAACTCGTATTTTTTTAGTTATATACTTTATCAAATCAGCAAATTTTAAGTCCCAGAGTGCAATTCTAATAATCCCAAAAATTGTTTCTTCCCATGCTTTTTTATCATACACTACATAAAATGGTTTCTCTTCAGTCCCAGAGGTGTGAACTATGTGGTACTTATCAAGATAAAGTTTTTGATTATCCAATACATAATCATTTCTGTTATCAAAATTAATTACGCTTTCAAGATTTACATTTTTATCCGTTACTATATCGTCATAATTAGCAATATATTTTTCTTTCGTCATAATTGGTATTTTATACAAATCTTTGATATTTATTTTTTTTATAAAATTTTCATTTATATTTATATCAGTAAACAGTTTCTGATAGTATGGCGAATATTTGTATATATGTTGTAAAAGTTTTCTCAATTTTTGCAATTTTAATTCTTCAAGTTTTTCTTTCGTTAAACTATCTACTTTTTTCATTTTATAAAGTTTATATATTAGTCTAAATATATTCATATTATCTCAAATCATAAGTGTATGTTTTTGAATAATTCTCTCTATGGCACAAATTATATGTAAGGTTTGATTGGTCAAAAACAATGCTCCACTCAGTAGTTACAAATATTGTGAAATTTTTCTTTGAAACTTCTGAAAGTAAATTCATCGCCTCATCAATTTTATAATTCTTTGTTTGCAAAATATTTGTATTTAATATATTGTATCTTTCATGTGATTCTTGTGTCCCTATCCCATATTTTTTTCCTTCTGTCAAATAATAATTAGTAAGAATTTTTGTTTCAACAATGCTCATTTCATTATTTATATATTCAACTGCGACACTTTTTCCACTCGCATCACTTATAAAAAAATGAACCATCATATTCTTTGATGCATGTAAATTATTTTTTTTAAGTAACTCAATAGCTTCATCCGTATTACTTGCTTTATCAAGTAAAAGTCTTATAGCAGTTGTTGTAGTTATATCATTTTTATTACTGCTTTGCTCAATCGAATCGCTATCTTCAATCATATTCACAGCAACTACAAGCCCTTTTTCATTCATCCCATCAAGTGGTGCATAATATAATACATAAGGCTTAAGCTCTTCTGGCACTAGGTTATATATACTTCCAATAAAATCAATATCAATAGTAGAAATAGATTTATATCCATTTTTGGGTATTGCTTTCAAAATAGCTACTTTGCAACGAGTAAAATCAAAATTTCTACCTGTCAAATAACCATTCTCACTTTTTACTTGAAATGTGCTACAAGCAAAAACATTTGAAGCAATATTACCTATATCTATATTCTTGCCAATTTTTTTTGCCAAAAACTCTACAACTTGTCCATCACTTTTTGCCCCACCCTGCTCAAGATATTCATCAAAGTAAAAATTGCCATCTTTTTCATAATAAAATAAATCATTATTTTTATCCATAAACTCTGCTTTTACATTATTAATAATTAATAGTGTTAAAGCTATGATACTTACTAAGGCTAAAAACATAATCAAACTTTTCTTCATATTTTAAGTAACTCCTATTTCCTTATTCAATAAATGATAAAATATTTCTTGCGTGGATATTTTATCATAAATATCAAATATTGCAATTACTTATAATTTATATTAAAATATACATATTAAGCATACTTTAAGGAGGCTATATGGAACTTAGAACTCTTGAATATTTTATGGCTATACAAAGAGAGGGCAATATGCTAAAGGCTGCTAAAGCAATTCACCTCACACAGCCAACCTTGTCGCGTCAAATTAAAGATTTGGAAAATGAACTGGGAATTACTCTTATTGAAAGAAGTGGGCGAAATACAAAACTAACCGAAGAAGGTGAACTTTTTTCAGAGAGAGCAGAAAATATATTAGAATTAGTAAATAAAGCAAAAAAAGAAGTTTTACTTAATTCAGATGATATTAAAGGTGAAATAAATATAGGGGCTGCAGAAGATAGTTCTATAAAAAACTTCTTTTATCTATTACAAAAATTGCAAATGAATTATAATAGCATTATCTTTAACATAAGTAGTGGAGACCAAGATGATGTTTATAGAGACTTGGATAGTGGCATTATTGATTTTGGTATTGTATTTGGAAATGTAGATAACAGAAAATACAATAGTAAAAAAATTATAACTAATACTAAATGGGGCGTTTTGTTCAAGGAAGATAAAAAGTATTCTAAAATGAAATCAATCTCCATAAAAGAACTTTCCACTCTTCCTTTAATAGTTTCAAGGCAAATATCAAAATATCATTTATTTGATATTAAAAATTTTAATATAGTTGCTACCTACAATCTATTATACAATGCAAAACTTATGGCTGAAATAGGTATGGGATATGTTCTTTGTCTCAGTAATATCATAAATACTGCTGGGACTAATCTTTGTTTTATTCCATTAAGTAGTCAAACAAAATTTAATTTAAATATTATTTGGAAGAAACAAACTATTTATACTAAACCCGTATTGAAACTCATTGATTATCTGAATAAAAACAAAATGTAAATTGTAAAGAATTAGTAATAAACAATCTGTAATAATTGTCTATTTTATAAATCAATATTTGCTTTTCTCGCTTATGACATTTGTATCGCTCGTTAATTGACCATAGTGAACTCGCTGCAAAAATAGCACACAAACTGCTTATTAGCAAATCACTCTGAAACAAAGATATAATTAAAAATATAATTCCAATAATCAAAAATACATACCAAATATTTTTTGAAAAATGATATTCAACCTTTATCACTATTGGATGAAAAATACCTATTATTAAAAATGTAAAAATTGCAATGATTATTCCTTGAAAATTCATCTGTGTCTCCATATTATTTTATAATTTAATTATCTCCAAATCATCTGGAACCCATAAGCGACTATTATAACACTTTTGACCGGTGCATTTATCGTATTCTTCTTCGTGCCATCTAACTATGTTATCTTGTATAAAATTCAATAATGAATCAGCAGTGGTTTCATCAGCTAAATCTCTTATTCTACCATATTCCTTTAACTGCTCTTCAGGAGTAACAAACAAAGCTCTGTCCTTTGTTACCTCATTTAACAACCCATAATAAAATGGTTGCCAATCATCCGACCTATTTTCTAAAATTGAGCAGTAAAGTTCTACATACTGCTCTACATCAGGCTGGCCATAAAGTTTTCATAATGTTCTTCTATTCTCATAATTACCCCTTAAATTATACCTAATTTTCAAATTTTTTGATACGATATGATTTACTTAAAAGTTCCATTGGGAACTTTTTTATTCGTACCAGCATAAAAAATTAAAATTTGAAATTATTTTTTTATACTTTTATAAAATGTAAAAATAAAAAGCCTTAAATTCAAAGGATTTTTTTAATAAGTATCGGACATTATCTCCAATGCTTCATCACAACGACATACTTGATACAAACATTTCTGCACCAAGTTTAAATGCAGTTTCACACTCTTTTGGAAATACTTCTTCATGTCTTTTCTTCTTTGCTTCTATATCAAAAAGTGTCCACTCCCAATCAAGTTTACTATAATCATTTAATTGTAATGTATTGCCACTTATAAGAGTTTTTGTAGGTCCAATAAATCTTTCAAATGTGTTCTTATAACCCTCAACTAATTGCACATATTTTGTATCTGGTGCATTGCTTGTCATTATAAATAGCACTGGTATCTGTTTTGCATTGCAACAATAATTATCTACATTGTAAGTAAGATTTTGAAAAATGAGTCTCTCGTATAGTGATCTAAATCCAGCACTCATTTCTGATAAGTAGTTTGGTGATCCAATGATTAACCCGTCAGCTTCTCTTATAGCATCAAGAACTTTTGTAAGACCATCTTTTATGACACAATGACCTTTATTCACATTTTTCTTACATCCAAAGCAAGCTATACAACCTGTGAATTTTTCAAGTCTGTAAAGGTCAAATTTTTCTATGGTCGCACCTTTTGACTCTGCTCCTTTTGCTGCATTACTTAACAAAGTATCTGTGTTAAAATTGAGTCTTGGACTCGCATTGACAACTACAATTTTTTTATCCATAACATTCCACCTATATAATATATTTACAATTAATTATGATTCATTAACAAGTTTTCCTGTCATATGTTCAATTTCAATTTTTACACATAACACTCGTGATAATGACCTTGCAAGTTCTTCTTCTAACTCATTCTTGTCAGTCCCAAACTTCCACCAAATTGCACTACCTATTCTCTTACACTCCTCTAAATCAGTTACAAAATAAGCTTTTCCAAATACAATTACACTTCTTACATCATATGACCAATGCCCTTCTCTTTGTTTTCCTTTTTCAACAACACAATATGTCACTTTGTTATTTGCAGTAATAGCATCAACCTTATGACCTTCTTTTGCTCCGTGAAAATAAATACAATTATTTTCTTTATCATAATA
>CADCOW010000189.1 GCA_902803205.1 uncultured Eubacteriales bacterium
TGATAATTATTGTTCTTGGCTTAATATTATTGGGTATATACCACAGAACACTACACTCATAAATGATAGCATAAGAGCGAATGTAGCATTTGGTGTTGATGAGAATCTTATAGACGATAATCAAGTTTGGACTGCATTAGCTGATGCACAAATTAATGATTTTGTGTCTAATATGGAACAAGGTCTTGATACAAATATTGGGGATAGAGGAATAAAACTTTCTGGTGGTCAACGGCAAAGAATTGGTATAGCAAGAGCACTATATAAAAATCCTAAAATTTTAATATTTGATGAAGCTACGTCAGCACTTGATAATGATACTGAAAAAGAAGTTATGAAATCAATTAATTCTCTTATGGATAAAAGAACAATTATTATAATTGCTCATCGTTTATCTACGATTCAAAATTGTAAAGTTTTATATAAAGTAGAAAATGGGAATATAAAAGTATTATAATGTGAATATTTAACTTTATAATTTAGAAGTCGCCATTTTTTATTTTTTATTGATATTTATTTATTATAGTATTATAATAGTTGATGGAGTAGATTTAAAACGAAGTGTTAAATTGATTGATTTAATAATTTATGTTATAAATTAAATGATATAGTTAGTCAAAATATTGTTGTTAGGAGGTTTATAGAATTATATGAAATACTGTACAAAGTGTTGTTTGCCAGAAAGCCATGAATCTATTTCATTTGATGATGAAGGGGTTTGTAGTGTTTGCAGACAGGCGGAAGTTAAACATAACGATATTGATTGGGAAGCAAGAAAGTTAATGCTAGAAGAAATTGTAAATAGATATCGTAATAAAGGAAGATATGATTGTATCATTCCTTTTAGTGGTGGTAAAGATAGTACATATCAATTGTGGTATGTAGTAACCCAGTTGCATCTAAAACCATTAGTAGTGAGATTCAATCATTGGGGCTATAGACCATTAGTTCAAGAAAATAATATAAGAACTTTTAAGAGACTTGGGGTAGATGTTTTAGAGTTTACTGCAAATTGGAAAGTTGTTAAGCTATTGATGCTAGAATCATTGAAGCAGACTGGTGATTTTTGTTGGCATTGTCATACTGGTGTGTTTGCACATACGATGCAGATAGCAGTATTGTATAATATTCCACTTGTTATATGGGGGGAAGCTTCTTCTGAATATAGATCATATCATAAAGCAGAAGAAATTGAAGAGTTAAATCAAAAAACATTTGATCAAATTATAGATTTGGGAATTGATGCAAACAAAATGTATGAATTGCTAGAAGGAAAAGTTGAAAAAAGAGACTTGGCACCATTTGTATTTCCTACGAAAGAAGAATTAAATAAACTTGGAGCAAAAGCAATTTATTTAGGAAACTATATAATGTGGAATACAAAAAAACAAGTGGAAATTATTAAAAAGGAATTAGGTTGGAAAGGACAAGAAGTTGAAGGGATTCCACCAGAATATGATTATGAAAAGATAGAATGTAGATGGCAAGGAATTAGAGATTATTGTAAATATATTAAAAGAGGACATGGAAGAACAAATCATTTAGCCTGTATTGATATAAGAAATGGAGTTTTGACTAGAGAAAAGGGATTTGAATTATGTGAAAAATATGATGGCAAGCGTCCGGCATCGTTAGATTTGTTCTTGAAAGTAATTGGAATTACAGAAAAGGAGTTTGAGGATATTTTGTTGAGTAATTCTGTGATAAATTGGGGATTTGATCATAATAAGATTGAAAAAGGCAAAGAATTACCTGATATGAAGTATTGGGATTTAGAGGTTTAGTGTTGTATGTTGTCAAAGTATGAATTGGTAGATGGCGATTTAATATGTCGAAATATTTCATTTGATGATTGCAATGAAATATATATGAATTGGCTTAATGACAAAGATGTAAATAAATTTTTAGAGGTTAGGTGGGAAAGACAAAGTATTGATATAATTAAAGAGTATGTAGAATATATGATTAAGTCAAATCATAGTATATTGTTTGCTATTATTTATGGAAAAAGTAAAACTCATATTGGAAATATCAAAATAGGACCAATTGATAAACATTATTATAATGCAGAAATTGCCTATTTTATTGGTAATAAAGAATATTGGGGGAAAGGAATTGCTACAAGAGCAATAAACCTTGTTAGTAATTATGGGTTCCGTGAGTTGAAGTTGCATAAAATGATAGCTGGGGTATTTGATGAAAATATTGGTAGTATTAAAGCATTAAAAAAAGCAGGTTTTTATGAAGAAGCTTGCTTTAAAGAAAAATTAATTTCTCCAGTTAGTGGAAAATTCTGCAATCATTTGTTTTTTACAAAAATTAATAATGAAGAGTGAATATGAATTATTGTGTAGGAACAGTTCAATTTGGAATGAATTATGGTATACAAAATAATGGTAAACCAGATTTAGAATCAGTATTTAGTATTATTGATGAAGCTATATTTAATGGGGTATCTTGTTTTGATACTGCTATGGCATATGGAAATGCAGAGCAAATATTAGGACAATATATAAAAAAAAGAAATATAAAAAATGATTATATTAAAATAATCACAAAAGACAAATCACAGTTCAGTATTCAAATACTCATTGATAACATAAAAAAATCGATTGAAAAACTACATATTAATAAATTATATGGTTTTTTGTTTCATGACTCAACAGTTGTTTATTCAAAAGATTCAATGGAGTTATTGAATAAAATTAAAGCAAATAATTATGCGGAAAAAGTTGGTGTATCAGTTTATTTACCAGATGAAGCATTAAAAGCATTAGATTATGATATTGATATTATTCAAGTACCGTATAATTTGTTTGATAGTAGGTTGGATAAAGTTAATTTTTTTCAAAAAGCAAAAGAAAAAAATATTGAGATATATGCAAGAAGTTCACTTTTGCAAGGACTGGCTCTTATGGATTATGATAACTTGCCATCAAATGTTTTGTTCGCAAAAGAGTATCTTATGAAATTTGATGAATTATGTAAAAAATATAATATTGATAAGTTAAATGCAACTGTTAATTATGTTTCAGCAAATGAGTATATTGATTATATTGTGTTTGGAATAGATAATATAAATCAACTTAGAGAATATATGTTAGTTAAGAATAAAACATTACCAAAGGAATTTGTTAATGACATAAAAAAATCATTTAATGATGTTCCGGAAAAATTAGTTAATCCAACTTTATGGAAATGATATAAATTTTAGGAGATGTATGTTTATGAGTAAAATTATTTGTGGAAAAGGACAAGAGCTTTATAAAAAAGCTAAAAAAGTGATTCCTGGAGGGACACAACTTTTAAGTAAAAGACCGGAAATGTTTTTGCCAGATTTATGGCCTGCATATTATAGTAAAGCTAAAGGATGTAAAGTATGGGATCTTGATGGTAAAGAGTATACTGATGTTAGTTATATGGGTATTGGCGCTTGTGTGAATGGATATGCAAACGATGAAATAGACGATGTTGCAAGAGAGGCAATTTCAAATGGAGTAATGTGTACATTAAATGCACCAGAGGAAGTGTATCTTGCAGAAAAGTTATTAGAAATACATCCTTGGGCTGGTGGAGTGCGTTATGCAAAAGCTGGTGGGGAAGCTATGGCACTTGCATCAAGAATTGTGAGAGCATATACAAAAAAAGACATATTGCTTTTTTGTGGTTATCATGGATGGCATGATTGGTATTTATCTGCAAATATTTCAAATGAAAATGCATTAAATGATCAACATTTATCAGGCCTTGAGCCACTTGGTGTCCCTAAAGGTCTTGCCGGAACCAACTTACCTTTTCACTATAACAATTTTGAAGAATTTGATGAATTGATAAAAAGGCATAATGGAAAGATTGCTGCGGTTGTTATGGAGCCTATTAGAAATGATTATCCAGAGAATGGTTTTTTAGATCATATAAGGAAAGTCACAGAAGAAAATGGTATCTTATTGGTATTTGATGAAATAACTGCTGGTTTTAGATTATGCCCAGGTGGTAGTCATAAAGTTTTAGGAACAACACCAGATGTAGCTGTATTTGCCAAGGGGATGACTAATGGTTATCCTTTAAGTGCAGTTGTAGGTAAAAAAGAAGTTATGGAAGCATCGCAAGGAACTTTTATAAGTAGTACATTTTTTACAGAAAGAGTTTCTTATGCTGCTACATTAAAAAATATTGAAGTATATATTAGAGATAAAGTAAATGAAAAGCAAATTGAATATGGGAAGAAAGTTAAGAGTGGATGGGAAAATATTAGTAAAAAATATAATTTAAAAGTTCATATTGGAGGAATAGACCCGTTAGGCCACTTTAGTTTTGATTATGACAATCCACTTGCATTTAAAACATTTGTAACACAAGAAATGTTAAAAAGAGGATATATAGCATCAAATTCATTTTATACAACTGGAGCACATAGTATTAGCATTATTGATGAATATTTAAAAAATATTGATGAAGTGTTTAAAGAGATTTCAGATTGCATAAATAATGGTGGAGATATTTCAACTAAATTAGAGGGACCATGTTGTCAGGCTGGATTTCAACGATTGAATGGTTAAATGGGAAAATAGTATGAAATTTTTAGTGATTATTCAAGCAAGATGTGGTGCTACTCGATTACCAAATAAGGTTTTAAAAACCATTCAAGGGAAAACTTGTATTGAGCTTATGCTTGACAGAGTGAGTAAATCAAAAATGATTGATGAAATAATAGTTGCTACTACTATCAATAAAGAAGATACAAAAATTGTTAATTTAGTTACAAGTTTGGGGTATCGTGTGTTTGTGGGTAGTAGTATGGATGTTTTAGACAGATATTATCAATGTGCTAAACTTATTAAACCAGATTATGTTATAAGGCTAACTGCAGATTGTCCATTATTTGATTATAGAGTATTAGATGAGGCAATTAGTGAATTGAGATCAGATACTGATTATTTAACTGAACTTAGCGAGACATTTCCTGATGGGCAAGATATAGAAATTATGAAGTATAGCGTGCTTGAGGAAGCTTGGAAAAATGCTGATATGATGTCTGAAAGGGAGCATGTAACATTATATATTAGGAATCACAAAGAAAAATTTAGGATTCAAGACTTTGCATGTAAAATAGGCAATTTAAATAAAGAAAGATGGACGCTTGATGAGCCTAAAGATTTTGAATTGATAACTAATATATATAATCATTTTTTACCAAATAATGATTTTACTATGAAAGAAGTATATGATTACTTACAATCACACCCAGAAGTTCACTCTATTAATAATATGATAAATAGAAATGAAGGACTTGCTAAGTCAATATTAAGTGATAAAAAAATTGAGAAAGGAAATTTATAGGTAAATAAGATGTTAAATGGTAAAAGTATACTTATAACTGGTGGGACTGGTTCGTTTGGTCATCATTTTGTGGATTATGTATTAACTCATTATACGCCAAAAAAAATTATAATTTATTCAAGGGATGAATATAAACAGTTTATAATGTCTAATGCATATAGGAAGTATAGTGATATTTTGAGATATTTTATTGGAGATGTGCGTGATGTTGAGCGATTGAAATTAGCATTAAATGGTGTGGATTTTGTTGTTCATGCTGCAGCACTTAAACAAGTTCCAGCTTGTGAATATAATCCTAATGAAGCAATAAAAACAAATATAAACGGCGCAATAAATGTAATAGATGCTTGCCTTGAAAAAGGTGTAAAAAAAGTTGTTGCACTTTCAACTGATAAAGCTGTTAATCCAATTAATTTGTATGGTGGAACTAAATTAGTATCTGATAAGTTGTTTTGTGCAGCAAATGCTTATAGTGGTGAAAATGGTTGTACTTTTTCTGTTGTAAGATATGGTAATGTGGCAGGTAGTAGAGGTTCTGTAATACCATTTTTTCAAAACTTAATTGATAAAGGTGAAAAGGAACTTCCTATAACTGATTTGAGAATGACAAGGTTTTGGATAAGTCTTGAACAAGGAGTAGAACTTGTTATTAAAGCACTTAATGAAGCAAAGGGCGGAGAAACTTTTATATCAAAGATTCCATCATTTAAAATTACTGATCTTGCAGAAGCAATGTTACCTAATTGTAAAATCAAAGAAGTTGGAATACGTGAAGGAGAAAAGTTACATGAAGTGATGGTAACAAGAGAGGACTCACTTCACACTTATGAATATGATAAACACTTTATCGTGTATCCACATTATGACTGGTGGGGAAAATCAAGTGTGATACCAGGAGGGAAACAAGTTGAAATGGGGTTTGAATATAGTTCAGGTACAAATAAAGAATGGTTGTCAGTTGATGAACTTAGAAAAAAATTAAAAACAGATTTGGATAAACATTAGTGATATGGAAGAATTAGCAATTTTTGGTGGAATGCCAATTAGAACAAACAAAATTGGATATGGAAGGCAGTGGATTGATGATGAAGATATCAAGGTAGTATCAGATATTTTAAGTGGTGATTTTTTAACTTGTGGTCCAATAGTTACAAAATGTGAACAAGAAATTGCAAAGTATGTAGGTACAAAACATTGTACAGTGTGTTCAAATGGAACTGCTGCACTCCACATAGCAATGCTTGCAGCTGGTGTTGGACCAGGTGATGAAGTGATAACGACACCACTTACATTTGCAGCATCTGCAAATTGTGCATTATATGTAGGTGCAAAAGTGGTATTTGCAGATATTGATAAAGAAACATATGAAATAAGTCCCAATGAAATTGAAAAAAAAATAACTAGTAAAACAAAAGCAATAGTTTCAGTTGACTTTACAGGACAAACTGCTGATCTTGATAAAATTATTAGTATTTGTAAAAAAAACAATATAATATTGATTGAAGATGGAGCACAAAGTTTTGGAACTTCTTACAAAGGAAAAAAAGTAGGCTCTATAGCAGATATTACAACATTTAGTTTCCATCCAGTTAAATCTATTACTTGTGGTGAAGGTGGTGCAGTGACCACTAATGATGATGAATTGGGAAAAAAGATTGCTCTATTTGCAAGACACGGTATAACACATGATGAAAATCTAATGAAAGAAGCACCACATGAAGGACCTTGGTATTATGAGGAGATTGAGTTAGGATATAATTATCGATTGACAGATTTTCAAGCAGGGCTTTTATTGTCACAACTAAAGAAGATTGATAAATTTAAAAATAGAAGAGATGAAATTGTAAAAATATATGACGAAGAGTTATCAAAAATACCAGAACTAATACTTCAAAAACGAACAGAGGGGTCCGATACTTTTAGACATTTATATATTGTTCAACTTGATTTGAATAAATTAAAATGTACAAGAAGAGAGGCATATGATGCATTGGCCGCTGAAGGAATACAATGTCAGATTCATTATGTGCCAGTTTATTGGTTTCCATATTACCAACAATTAGGATTTAAAAAAGGTTTGTGCTCAAATGCTGAAAAAGTGTATAAAGGGTTTTTGACTATACCATTGTTTCCTATGATGACTGATAAAGATGTTAGTGATGTATTACAAGCAATAAAAAAAGTTGTTAAATATTACTCAAAAAACTATTGTTATAAAACAAATGAATATTGTGTTAAAGAAAATTGAAAAAGATGACTTGGAATTATTGAGAAAGTGGCGTATGCAAGAAAATGTTACAAAATACATGCTTACAGATCCAATAATTTCAATTGAAGATGAAATTAATTGGTACAATAAGATTATGAATGATGATACAAGAGAAGATTATGTGATTATGGCTGACAATATAAGAATAGGATATTATGGAATTACTAATATTGATAGAAATTTAAAAAGTTGTTATATAGGGTTTTATATTGGAGATGATAATTATAGGGGAAAAGGATTATTTAAAGAAATACAAGCGATGGCTGAAGATATAATAATTAATGAGCTGAAACTCATGTCAATAAATATAGAGGTTTTAGAGAACAATCCAATAATTAAGACATATTATAAAATTGGATTTGAAAATTCTAATTTGATTAATAGACATATAGTCAAAAACGGAGAGTCACTTGTGGTAATTAATTTAAACAAACAAACAAACAAACAAACAAACAAACAAACAAACAAACAAACAAACAAACAAACAAACAAACATAATCTTTATTAATAATTATTTAAAATTACTAATGCAAATTTATTGCAGAAAGTGTGCTTAGTATGAGAATCCTTTTACTTTATAACAATGAATGCGCATTAGAATTAGTGACTATGTTAGAAAAAATCGGTCATATAGTTAAAACTTGTGATTTTAAGATTGATATCAATTATTTTAATAATAATAGTTTTGATTTAATAATTTCGTATACTTATAGATATATTATTAATAAAGATGTTATTAAAATTTTTAAAGATAAATGCATTAATATTCACAATTCATATTTACCATTTAACAAAGGAACAAATCCTAATTTATGGAGTATTTTAGAAGGTACGCCAAAAGGTGTAACTATACATTGGGTTAATGAAAAAGTTGATGATGGTGATATAATAGCACAAAGATTAGTAGATTTTGATGAAAAAGATACACTAATGTCAAGTTATTATAAATTAGATACAGTTGCAAAAGAATTAATAATTCAGATATTACCATATTTTTCTTATTGGAAAAAAATGAGCAAAAAATCTATAAGTGATGGCACCTATCATAGCCTATCACAAAGTAAGAAATTGTTAAATTTAATTAACAATAGTTATAGTATAATGATTAAAGATTTAAAATTGTTTATTAAAATGAAATTATTAGATTATCTTTAAAAAAAAAGACATATATAATTGCAGAGAGTTTAAAGATTATAGAAGTGAATTTGTATTAGCAAATGATATCAAGATGTTTATTAATAGAATGCCATCTATTCAATGGTTAAATTTAGCACGGACATATATTAGATTAATAGAGTAATAATATAATTTTATAATAAAAATTAACAGTGGGGAATTATATGGAATTGAAAATTAAAAACATTGGTAAAATCAAAGATAGTAGTATTGAATTTAATGGTTTGACAGTTATAGCAGGAGTGAACTCGACTGGGAAGAGCACAGTAAGTAAAATTTTATATTCTATTTTTAATTCATTAAGTAATTTTGACAGTAATAATATTATTGAAATCAAGAATGCAATTCGCAATCAGATGTATTCACTTTTTGAATTTTTTAGAGGAAGTGTAGATATTAGCAAACATATTGATAAAATTTTTAGTTTAAGAAAAGAAATAATAGACACTGATTTAGTTTTAAAAGTGATTGATGACACTATAAATGTAATTAAAACTTATGGTGTTGTTTCTATTCCTGATGGAGAATTCGATAGCCAAAGATTAAATGTTCAAAACACAATATTAAACATTTTGAAAACTAGCGATGAAGTGTATAAGTTAAATAAGTGTAATAGAGAATTTCAAATTGAGTTTGGTAAACAGATTAATTCTTTGTTTAATAATGAAGAAGGAGAAATTGTATTAAAGCTAAAAAGAAAAGATTATTTTTTTAAGTTTTATGATGATAAACTTGTTGATTTTAGTAAAGATATTAATATACTATATGATATATTATATTATGATGACCCGAATTTGATTTTAGACTTGCAGGTAATATTGCGAAGGATTAGAACTCATAATGATAAAGTAGCAAGAATTATTGATAAAAGTATAAATAGTTCTGTTGATGAAGTAATTCTAAATGAAAGGTTGAACTGTATTTTTGAATTAATAAATAAAATCAATCTTGGATCATTAAAAAGAAATGATAGTGGAGGATATGCGATATATGACGACAAGTATCGGAAACCACTCAATATTAATAATTTATCTATGGGGTCAAAAGCCTTATTAGTTCTAATACAGATTTTTCATTCAAGTTTTATGAAAGATAATAATTTATTAATTTTAGATGAACCTGAGATACATCTTCACCCCGAATGGCAAATAATTTTAGCTGAAATGATTGTATTGGTGCAACGAGAATTCTCATTAACATGCTTGATTAATTCTCATAGCCCATACTTTGTAAGTGCAATTGAAACTTATTCAAACAAATATAAAACAAACAATATTTGCAAGTATTATTTTGCTGAAACAGATTATGAAAATAAATTTTCAAAGTTTATAGATTGTACTAAGAATACTGATATAATATATAAATCATTAGCAAGACCTTTTGATGAACTATTTGAAACAAGAGGTAATTTATAATGGAATATAATAAATATTTATCAACATTTAAACAATGCAGCTATGACTCTGATAATAATGTTTATCTTGTTAATAATGAGACAAAGTGTTTTGATTTAGATAATTATTTTAAGGAAAAGTTTAAAGAATTAGAAGTTGGTGATAGACCTAAGTCTTTAGATAGCATATACTCAAAAACACATAATTTTTTATCTAAGTGTCTTATGGTTGAATTCAAGAATAAGAATCTAAAAAGTATTGAGTATATTATTGCTAATATATATAGTAAAATATTCAATTCAATTCTTGTATTCATTAGTGAAAATAAATGTTGTATTGAAAATTGTGCGAAAAATAATTATTTATTAATCGTCTATAGTAGTTATAAGGAAAAAATTTCTGGGCAACTTAACAATTTAGCAAATAAATCTGGTAAGTTGAAGGGATTGGAAAGATTTAAAAATTATATTTTTAAAGATGTCAAGTTTATAACAAATGTAGAGTTTGATGATGAAGTTATTAAATTCAATAACTTAACCAATTAGTTTTTATTCATAAGCAAGTAAAAAATATATTTATAAGAAGTATTTTTGAGAATGTTTTGAATTATCAAGAAGGTGTCACATATAGAAACTTATTTCCAAGTATATGTTAATTGGTCAAGTTGTTTTTTGAGAGCCACAAATAGAGTAATGTAATAGCATAATTAATGATAATGCTTGCATAGATTAGTAATAATTCGCTGTATTGTATGAATATGAATTATAACTTTACTAATATATACTATAAGAATAGAAGCTGTGATAATAGTTTTTTTACGAAAGTTAATATAAGAGGTAAATAGAAATTTAAGATAGTCAAAAATAAATTGAAGAAGTAATTCTTAATTATTTGAAATTGAATAAAATAATAATAAGAGTTTTAGAGAATTATTTACTAATTAGAATTTATTATAGAATAGTTTAAAAATAATAATGGCGATGTTAAATATATTTATAAAAATTAAGTTAATTTGGCCATAAGTTTATTAACGAAAACAAGCAAGTTATAGTGGTTGGTAATATAGTATTAGGGGGGATAAAAGAATCATTAAATTTTATTAATTGCATTATTAACGTTAGCATTAAAACTTATATAGAAGTTAGGATAATGATAAAACTATTAGATTATATAAAAAAGAATAAAACATATATAATTGCAGAGATGTCTGGAAATCATGGGGGTGATTTCAATAAGTGTCTTGAGATTATTAAGGTTGCAAGTGAAGCTGGAGCAAATTGCCTTAAGATACAAACTTATACATCGGATACAATAACTATAAATTGCCACAATGACGAGTTTAGATTAAATGGTGGTTTATGGGATGGCAAATATTTATATGATCTGTATAATGTTGGTTATACTCCTTGGGAGTGGACTAAAGAAATTAAAAGAATAACAGAAGAAAATGGGATGGATTTTTTGTCTACACCATTTGATTTTTCTTCTGTTGATTTTCTTGAAAATATTGGACTAGAGTTTTATAAAATTGCGAGTATGGAAATTAATGATATCCCACTTATAAAGAAGATCGCTTTGACAAAAAAGCCAGTCATTATGTCTTGTGGAATGGCCAGTATAG
This sequence comes from uncultured Eubacteriales bacterium, assembly GCA_902803205.1. GTDB lineage: Bacteria > Bacillota > Clostridia > Lachnospirales > Lachnospiraceae > UBA3633. Next base: position 11,801 of record CADCOW010000189.1, read on the forward strand.
AAGAAATCAAAGAGGCTATCGACACATATAGAACATATAGTGATAAAGAAATAGTATTATTAAAATGTTGTAGTGCATATCCATCAAAATATGAAGATATGAATATATCAACAATACCTGATATGATTAGTAGGTTTAAAACATATGTTGGCTTATCAGATCATAGTGGAGGTTCATTAGCAAGCATTGCTGCGGTTGTAAGTGGAGCATGTGTTATTGAAAAACATATTTGCATTGATAAGAGTGATAATACAGTGGATAGCGGTTTTTCGCTTGATAAAAATGAATTTAAGCAACTGGTGTTTGACATAAGAAATACTGAAAGAGCACTTGGTAAACCAACATATGGACCATCAATAGATGAAATGAATAGTTATAAGATTAGAAGAAGTTTGTATGCTGTTAAAAACATTAAGAAAGGTGAAAAATTTACAAGTGAGAACATAAGGTCTATTAGGCCATCAAATGGATTACATACAAGGTATTATGATTTTTTAATTAAAGAAGGGCATGCCGCTACTGACATTAAATTCGGAACACCTCTATCAAAAAATTTAGTATTAGAGATAATTTAAAAAGAATATATATTATTATGAATAAAATTGGATTAAAATTATGGAATATTAATACTGATTATTATTATGATGAAGCATTGAAACTGTATAATGAAAAAGTTTTTGATTACATAGAATTGTATATTGTTCCTGGACATTTAGATTTAATAGATAAATGGGATAAAATAAATATTCCATTTGATATTCATGCTCCGCATTTTGCACATAATATGAATTTGTCTAAAAAAAAGTATGAAAAAGATAATTATATAAAATATATTGAAGTGAAAGAATATGCAGATAGGTTAAATTCAAAGGTTATTGTTTTTCATGGAGGTATAAGTGGAGATTATAAAGAAACTGCAAGGCAACTTGCAAATTTTAATGACGATAGGATAGTTATTGAAAATAAACCATTTCAGCCATTGAGAATGAGCAAAGATAATAGATGCATTGGGTCAACATATGAAGAATTAAAATACATAATGGAAGTTTCTGGATGTGGATTTTGCCTTGATATCGGACATGCAATATGTTCTGCAAATAGTCAAAATCTTGAGCCATATAATTATATTAAGAAGTTATCTACATTAGATCCTAAACGAATACATTTAAGCGATATTGAAACTTCATCAATATATGATCAACACTTAAATTATGGAAATGGAAATTTAGATTTTGAAAAAGTACTTAAAGCTTTACCATCTGATATTAATATTACTATTGAAACAAATAAGATTTCAAAAACTGATTTAAATGATTATAAAAATGATGTATTGTTTTTGAAAGAGATTTTAAAATATATAAAGACAGAAAATATATAAATTAAATGGTGAAAAATGTTTAACAAAATATATCAAACAGTGACAAAATATAGTAACTATGTTTATTATTTAATTTGTATATCTCATATTTTTTTCTCATTATATTTGAGTAAGTTTTTTTTTAAACCCATTAAAGACAATGTTGGGTTTGAAATCATTTCATATTTAAATAATGATGGTATTAAAACTTTAAATCAAGATTATTTTATAAAAAATGTAACAAAAGTTTATTCATATATATTATCAATAATAATAATACTGGTATTTTGGTATTTAGTAATGTCTTTTATAAAAAGGTTCAAAGATAACAAACCATTATTTTTAATATTTTTGTCTATTTTTATATGTGGTTTAATATTTATTCTATCAACATATCCATATTTTTTAGTTGTAGAAGGAACAAATGATTTTACTATGAATTATGTGTATGCAAAAGAATTTATGCCAATGCACTGGCATGGTTTTTTTGATAATGTATTTATGTGTTCTAATATGATATTTTTTCCACATCCATTTTCTTTACAATTCATCCCATATTTTTTTGGATGCTATTTAATTTTTTTCTTTATATACTTTATCGTTAATACAATTAAAATTAACAATTATAAAATAGTATTTATTATGACAATAATTATATTTGTTTTGCCTGAAACAATTCCAGCTTTTATAACTCCTGGAAGAAATACAACATATGCTATATTTGTTTTATTATATTTAGTTATACTTATTATTGATTATATTTATAATGTACATATTTGTAATATCAAGTATTTCGTATTAGTTTTAATAATTTCAATAATTGCAACATGGCGATCTGAAGGGATTATATTTTTGATTATTTCGCCATTAATATTTTATATTTTATATATAAATAAAAAGGAATATATATTAAATAAGTTAAATTTAGTATTATTTCTTTTATTTTTTGTTATTGTATTTCTTTTATTAAAATTACCACATGACTATGGAATGAAAAAGTATTATAACAAAGATTACTTAATAGTGAATACTCCTATGCCATTATCTGCTGTTTTTTTATCAAAAGACTCTAATTTATCATATAAAGGATTTAAAAAAGACTTAGAAAATATAAATAGTGCTTACCCTACTGATTATTATTATAAATGGGGAGGAAATGCATCATTAAGATATAATGTTGAAAATGGAAGGATAACAAGGCAATGTGGAACATCTTTTAATCAAAATAAATATATAATATCAGCTTATAATGTTTTAATAAATAATTATAAAATATGGTTTAAAAAACAAGCAAATAACTATCTAATTGCAAATGGTTTTTATAGAATGTTTATTTTACCAAGTTCAAAATATGATAATATAGAAAAGTATGAATTAAATGATAATATTATTAAGTACTTTAAGTATACAAATGATTATTATATAGTTGGTGAAATGAATATAAAGAATGAGTACCCTTTGATGTCAAATAATAAATACAATAAAATTCTAAGCGATTATTTATTAAAAATATATAGATTAACTCATCGTTTATCAAAACAGTTTTGTAAATATATTAAAATAGTATTAACAATATTTATATTTTGTTATATATTTTTTTCATTTATAAAAAAACAATATTTTGATAGTTTGATTGCTATGAATATTATTTCTATATTTTTAGCAATTTTAGTATTTTCGCCTGACCCGCATTATGAATATTATTATGCAACTTATTTATCGCAATATTTATTTGTTATATATATATTAGTTAAATATATATTAAAAAAAAATTATAAAAGAGAAAATATATGAGAATTGCACTTTGTTTATTAACATGGAATGAACTTATGGGTTGTCAGCATGATATCCCATTAATTGATAAAAATAAATTTGATCAACTTTACTGCATTGATGGTGGCAGTACTGATGGCACTGTAGAGTACTTGAAAGACAAAGGGATAGAAGTTATAAAACAATCAAAAAAAGGTTATAATTCAGCTTGTAAAGATGCTGGATATAATTGTAAATGTGATGCATTTGTTATATACCATCCCAAGGGGACAATTCCAGTTTCAGATATTTATAAGTTTAGGTCATATTTTGATCAGGGTTATGAGTTTGTTATAGGTAGTAGAATGATTAAAGGTGCTCATAATGAAGAAGATAACAAAATTATCAAATATAGAAAATGGTTTGTTATTGCATTGGCATTTATTGCAAAAATTTTGTTTAAAAAAGAAGGCAATACAACTTGGGATGTTTTACATGGATTTAGAGGAATGACAGTCAATGCATTTAACAAAATGAATATATCAGATTTTCCGATGTCATTTGATATTGAAACATGTTGCAGAGCATATAAGTATAAAATAAAAAGGATTGAGTTTCCAACATTTGAAAAAGAAAGAATTGCAGGTGAAACACATTTTAAAGCATTTGATACTGGTAAAAAACTAATAAAGTATATAGTTTGGGAATTATTTAGGAAGGATTAATATGAGATATAAATATATTATTTTAGGTGCAGGACATGCAGGATTGACAATAGCAAATTATTTAAAGGAAAATAATGAAAATAATTTTATATTAATAGAAAAAGAAAATGAATGTGGTGGATTATGTCGTTCAAAATATGTTGATGATGCATATATTGATATTGGTGGTGGGCATTTTTTAGATGCTGATAATGATGAAGTTTATAAATTTTTATTTAAATATATGCCAGAAATAGAATGGAGTAAATTTGATAGAATAAGTAAAATTGAACTTAATGGAGAATATATTGATCATCCTATAGAAGCAAATATTTGGCAACTATCACAAGAATTGCAAGTAGAGTATTTAAAATCTATTGCTATTGCTGGATGTAATATCAAAAATCCTAAACCTGAAAAATTTGTTGAATGGATTTATTGGAAATTGGGAGAAAAAATTGCAAGTGACTATATGATCCCATACAATCAAAAGATGTTTGGAGATGATTTAAATGATTTAGGGACTTATTGGTTGGAAAAGTTACCGAGTGTAAGTTTTGATGAAACACTTTTATCTTGTTTAAATAAACGAGCATATGGTAAGGAACCTGGTCATACACGATTTTATTATCCTAAAAACTTTGGTTATGGTGAATTGTGGAATAGAATGGGTAAAAACATAATAAACAATTTAGCACTAAATAAAAAAGTTTCAAGATTGAATGTATTGAGCAAAAAAATTGAAACCGATAGTAGAGAAAAATATGAAGCAGAATATATTATTTCTACGATTCCATGGATATGTTATGATGAAATAGTAGGAGTACCAGATGAGATTATTAATTCTATTAAAAAATTAAAGTTTTCATCTACTATAATTGAATATATTAATCACAATATTGAGACAGATGCACATTGGATATATTATCCAAATCTTGATAAAAAGTATCATAGAATATTGTTAAGAAGTAACTTTTTGGCTAATAGTAAAGGTTATTGGACTGAAACTAATAAAAACCGTTTTGATTATACAACAAAAAATTTTTATTTTGAAAATGAATATGCATATCCACTAAATACTATAGAAAAACCTAAAATAATGAATGATTTGTTAAATTATATGAAAAAACATAATATTTATGGTCTTGGTAGATGGGGAGAGCATAATCACTATAATTCTGATAAAGTGGTAAAATTAGCAATAGATTTAGGGAAAAAGTTGTTAAAAAAATAATATTCTGTTATAATTTAATAAATATAAGTCAATAAAGTTGTATGCTGAAAGATTAAAAAGTAAGAAAAATAATAAAGTTATAAATATTATACATAAATAATTTATATATAGTGATAAAGTTGTATGGAGAAAACAATAACTCAAGCAATTATTTTCGCAGGTGGACTTGGAGAGCGATTAAGACCTTTTACTGAACATAATCCAAAACCTATGTATCCTATAAATGGCAAACCATTTATAGAATATTTGATTGAGCAGATTAAATCGTTTGGAATTTCTGATATAATTATATTACTTGGCTATTTACCTGAAAAAATTGAAGAGTATCTTGGTAATGGAAAAAAATTTGGTGTGGATATAAGATATGTCGTGACTCCTGTAGAATATGATACTGAATTAAGACTTAAAGCTGCAAAAGATATACTTAATGAAGAATTTTTAATGATGTATTGTGACAATATTTGTCCAATAAATTATGAAAGACTTTGTAATAATTATTTTAAGCATAATGCTCTTATTGAATTATCTATTTATGATAATAATGATAATTGGACTAAAAGCAATATCAACATAGATAATGAAGTAAATAAAAAATTACAAGAATATTATTTACAAAAAAAATGTGTAAATGTTAATGACTGTAAAGCCATTTCAAAATTTAATGAAGAATTAAATATTACAGATAAAGGACTTAAAATTTATGAACCAGATTTATTAGATGGTCAAGTGTTAGTATATGATAAGAAACGACAAACACCAAATTTAAGATATGTAGATATAGGGTATGCAATAATTTCAAAAAAAGTTATTGATTATATGGATGATAATAATAATAATTTTGAATCTATTGTATATCCAAAAGTTTTAAATGAAAAAAAATTATTTGCAACTATAACGAAGCATAGATATTATTCTATAGGATCTTTTGAAAGAATTGAATATACTAAAAAGTTTTTATCTAATCAAAAATATATATTTGTTGATAGAGATGGAACTTTAAATGTAAGACCTAAAAAAGCAGAATATATAGTTAAGCCAGAAGATTTTATCTGGTTAGATGGTGCTAAAACTGCTATAAAA
>CADCOW010000190.1 GCA_902803205.1 uncultured Eubacteriales bacterium
ACTATTTGACAAAATATAATGTTCAGTTTCAGGTTTATTCTTTACAAATTCTTCAAATTCATTATATATTTTATCCCTTGCCTCAAGTGTAAGCCCAGGTTTAGTGATAATATTCATTTTTATCATTCCATTGTCAGTAGATGCAACCAATTCCCTTTCAAATGTACCAATAAGTGAGAATGAAACAATCAAAATTACAATACTTATAATTGCAGTAATCCATTTATGTTTAAGCAGTTTTGGCAAATCTCTTCTATATAAATCCTGTAAATGTCTAACCAAACCACCAACAGGTGAATTTTCTTTTTCTTTAGGTTTTACCAATACATAGGTTAGTGGTACAACTGTAATTGCAGATATATACGATGCAATCATACAAAAAACTATAGTAAATCCAAGTGGTTTAAAAAATTGTCCTGACATACCAGATAAAAACCCAAGTGGTGCAAATACAACTATAGTAGTAAGTGTTGACCCAAATACAGATGCACCTATAGTTTTACTTGCTTTAAGAGCTGCCATACAATAATATGCAACATCTTTTTTTCCCCCATATTCGTCACTTGCTCTAAAACAAGCTTCAAGTACAACTATAGAGTTATCAACCATCATTCCAACGCCCAATACTAAAGCAGATAAAGTAATAATATTTAATGTGTACCCACTTAAATTCATAAATACAAATGCAGTTAAGATTGAAAATGGAATTGCAGTACCAATGATAAGTGATGCTTTTAAGTCACCTAAAAAAGCAAATATTATTATCATTGAAAGAATGATAGCAATAATCATAGTTTCAAATACACTTTTTATTGAATTATTTACATTATTTGCACTATCTTCTACTATAACTGCTTCAAGATTTGGATCTGCTGCCTGTAATCTTTTAAGTGTATTTTTTACTTCCCTTGAAAGGGATACTGTACTTGCTGATTGTGTTTTAGTAATGGATACAACCATACACTCTTCACTATCATACCTTCCTACTTGTGTTTGTTCTTTTTTTGTTTGGTACACATCTGCTATATCCTCAAGGTATAAGGTTCTCTTATTTCCAGTTATTATAGGTATAGATTTTAATGATTCTACAGTATCATATTTAACACTCGTAGATATAGATAATTCTCTATCGCCAACATAAACATCACCACCTGGAAGTGAAAAGTCAGCATTTGCAATTATACTATTCAAAGTTGACATAGATAAATTATATCTTGTCATCATCTCTGGTTTTAAAGATATTTTTATATAATTTTCTCTACCACCCGCAGTATCTACAGATGACACATCTGCAATTTTTTCTAACTCTTTAACCATTGTATTAGTTACATAGTTATATATATCTTTTGTATTTTTATTTCTTACAGATATTTTAATTGATGGCATGGAATTTATATCCATTTCATAGATGGTAGGTTCATTGACATCATCTGGGAAATCAACTTTTACTTGATCTACAGCTTTTTTTAAATCAGTGTATGCCTGATTCATATTTTGACCATATTCATATTGCACTGCAAGTATTGACACATTTTCTCTTGAAGTCCCTTGTAAGTGTTTCATTCCTTGTAAATTATATAATTCATCTTCTAATTTTTTAGTTATATTTATATCAACATCTTCAGGTTGTGCTCCTGGATATACTGTAACAACAGCATACATCGGCATAGAAATAGATGGCATAAGTTCATACTGGAATGTAAAAATTGATAAAACACCAAAGAAAACAATAGACAAAATAATTAAAAAAGCTGTAACTGGTTTTCTAAGTACAAATTTAGTGAATTGGAAACTCATTATCTAACCTCCAAGTTGTCATCTTTTACAATATTTACTTCTGTTCCTTCAGCTAAATCTTTATTCCAAGTTGATACTATTTTTAAATCTTTATTTAGATTTGTAATTATCTCTGTATAGTTTTTATTTTCTATTCCTACTTCTATATACTCTCTTTTTATTTTGTTATCATCACCAACTACAAAAACATATGGTGAACTTGATTCATAATAGATTAATTCATTTGGAAGAATATTTACATTAGTCTTTTTAATATATGGGAAAGTCACTTTTGCCATAATTCCTGATGCAAAATTATTGTCAGATGTTATTACTGCTTTGACATTAAAAAGTCCTGTCTTAGCATCAATTAAATTTGATATATTTGAAACATATCCCTTATAAGTTTTTCCAGATTTTTCTATCACTACATCATCATTTAATTTTATTCCTTCAAGCACTCTTTCAGTCACACCAAAATTTATTTCTTTAGCACCCTCTGATGTAATATAACATAATACTGTATCTTGTTTTATACTTGTATTTTCAGTCATATTTGTATTCTCAACATATCCATCAGCAACAGCGACAGGTGTAGAATACTCTACTTTTGTATCATAAGCAAGTTTTAATCCTTCATATTGAGCCTTAATAGACTCAAAACTTTGTTGTGAGATGTCTCCAGCTCTATATAATTTTTGCATCCTTTCAAAATTCTTTTTTGATGCATCATATTGGATGTATGCTGCTTCAATTTCTTTAGAAGCATCAATTTCACATATAGGATCACCTTTCTTTACAAATTTACCATTTTCAACATTAACTTTTTTTATATCACCACTGACTTTTGCCACAACATAATAAGTATCAGTTGGTAAAATATTTCCCATAACTGATATTTCTTTTACAATATTTCCTTTTGTTATATGAGTCACATTTACAGATGGAATAGAATTTAATACTATCTCCTTCTTTGCCGTAAGTCTTTTAAATACCATAAACGCAACACCTACAACTATCAATAAAATCACTATAAAGTATAGTATTTTACCTACCTTATTTTGTGATTTTGTATTAGTTTCATTTACATATTCGTTATTCATATTTACTCCAACTATTTTATTCCTTTTTCAATTAGTGAAAGTTTATATTCAAAACTTTCTTTGTCATTTATAATATTTGCATTATTCTTATATATTATTTTTAAGAGAATAGTATTTAATATAAGTATTAAAATCATATCAAGAACATTTGACATTTTTTTTACCGAATTAATATATTGTTTTCCCTCAACAGTATTCTCAACAAGCCACTTGACAATGTTTTCCAAGTATTGTCTATGTTTATTTGATTTTACAATTTCAATTCCGAGTTCAGAAAAAAACTTTAAATTCTTCATAATAGTCATATTAATTTCATCACTCAATATATTTTCAATTTCATAGTACATTTTTTTTGTACCTTCAAATAAACTATAATTTGAAGCTTTTATTGCTTCAATGTACAATTCAAAATGTTCTTTGAATTTACTTTCAACCAAAGAAAACACTGCATCATTTTTATTAGCAAAATAATTATAAAAACTTCCTCTTGAAA
>CADCOW010000191.1 GCA_902803205.1 uncultured Eubacteriales bacterium
ATTAAAATCTGGTTTAAATGCTGGCTCAAAATAACTTTCATTTTTTGTATCTACTTTATCTTCATCAGAATAAATAAGTTCTGCATCCTTATTTGACATAATGGCACTATATACTTCAAAAAGTGCATCATAGGTAAGAGCATCATCATGGTCGCATAAAACTATATAATCTCCTGTTACCATACCTATACCAATATTTGTATTATCAGCGATGCTCTTATTATAATCAATATGTTTTATCTTTATAACTTTATCATCATATATATTCTTAAAACTTTTTATGCCAAGGGGATTTTTTTTATCAAGTAATTTTTCAAAAAATCTTTTTGGATTATTTTTACAATTATTGTAATCTGTAGCATCAACCACGCAAACTTCATAATTAGTATATGTCTGACAAAGTATTGATTCAAATAATAAATATAGAAACTCATCACTTGTATCATATACAGGTATAACAATAGAAAACTTTATTTCTTTTTCAAGTTTTATATTTCTTAATTTTTCTATTTCATCATCTTTCAACTTTGTAAGTTCATACCATTCAGAATAATCATAATCCACATTTAAGCCTTTTATTTTTCTTTTAGTCTTTTTAAAAAATTCTTTTGGTCCTTCCTTAAGTAAAAAATCAAAAGCTCTCTTAAATGTATTTTTATTGAAATATGCAAAAAATAGTTCTTTCTTTTTTCTATCATTGGTATTGAAATTATCAATAATCTTTTTATTTATTTTTTCTTTTGCAGTTTGTTCTGGTGCTTTTATAATTAAATAATAACTTGATAAATCATTTTCTTTATAGTCAAACTCTATATCAAATCCAAAGTTTTTCTCACCATCATAATTATTTAGATGAACTTCAGCTACATCTTCTCTTTTAAGTCTTACAAGTTTAAAATCAACTGATTCATTTCTATCATTTAACACGCAAAACTTAATATCACTCTTAGGCTTATCTGCTAAAGCCCAACCTTGTATGTGTATCTTACCATCAGATATTCTTTTTATATCAATTTTATATATCAATTAAAAATTTATCCTTTCTTCTTCAACTACAAGTGGTCTATTCATAGTTCTTTGATTTATAGCAAGCACATACTCACCTATTATACCTATAAATAAGATTTGAATAGAACCAAGAAATAACATACCTATAAGAACTGGTATCATACCTGCTGGAAATCTATCCCAATACAGTAATTTAAGTATTAAATAAATTATTGCAATTATAAGTGATATAGTAGATGCTATGGCTCCAAGAAATGTAGCAAATCGAAGACCAATTTTTGTATAACTTGTAAATGAGAGCATAGCAGCATCATACAAAGTATAAAAATTATTTGAAGATTTACCTTTAGTTCTTTTCCCTTGTTCAAAAGGTATTTGCTTAATTTTATAACCAAGTTCTGCTACTAAACCTCTGAAAAATGGTGTCGGGTCATCAAGTTTCCTTAAAATATCTATAAACTCTTTATCATAGAGTCCAAAGCCAGTAAACATCTTAATCTGTTCAACATTTGAAAACTTTTTAATTAAGTCATAATAAATCTTTTTAAAAAATCTAAATATAAAATTATCAGTGGAAGTTTTCCTAACTCCAATAGCTATCTTATAACCAGCTTCCCAAGCTTCTACAAATTTTGGTATCATTTCAACTGGTTCTTGGAAATCGCATGCAATTGACACTATCGCATCACCTGTTGCATTTAAAATTCCATAATATGGAGAATTGAACTGCCCAAAATTTTTTACATTGAAAATTGCTTTAATATTCTTATTGTTTTTACAAAGCTCTCTAATAATTGGTCTTGTATTGTCCTTTGAATCATTGTCAATAAAAACTATCTCATAATTATATTTTGACAATTCATTATCAAATAATTTAATTATTGCATTAGAAATATCTAAAACATTTCCTTCTTCATTGAAGCAAGGTATAACAAAACTTATAAGTTTTTTATTATCCATAATGCCTTATTACCTTCCCACACAAAAAATATGACACATAGTGCCAAAATATAAACCAATTTATGGGAACCTCTAAAAAGTGAGCACTTGAAAAACTTGTTTTTCAAATGTGCGAACTTTTAGGGGTTCCAGCGGGCACCTTAACTCGAAAAAGTCAATACATAGACTTTTTCGAGGTGACCTTATGATATTTATCACTTGGTTCCCTTATATTATATCATTAAATTATATAAAATACCATAGCAAAAATTTTAAAATAAATATTTAAATATTTATTTAATAAATGCTATATTTTAAACTTTTTACAGTTTATTGATTCTCGTATAATTAAACCAATACTGTTGAATCATACCAGCATAAAGTTTATATTCTTTTGGAATTTTTCCATTATATTTTTGTTCTAAAACTCTATTTATCCACACATCTATAGGACAAATAGACATTCTATGATAAGCAAATAATGCTATACAAGATGCAACTTTAATTCCTACACCTTTAATTTTTAATAACTCTTCTATCAAATCATCATCATTTAATTTTGAATACTCATCTAAGTCATATTTGCCCATTAAATAATCTTTACAAAAGTTTATTATGTATTCTGTTCTATACCCCATACCACAAGATAGTAATTTTGTTTTATTGAGTTTAAGAATTTCTTTTGCAGTTGGGAATGTATAAAAAGTCCCATATTTATTTTTTATTTTCTTTCCAGATAATTTACAAAGTCTTTCTATAGAAGTTTGTATTGCTTTCACAGATTTTCTTTGAGAAATTATAAAAGAAATAATTGTTTCAAACTTATCTTGATTTAAAATTCTAAGACCAAAACTAAAATCTATACATTTTTTAAGGAAGTTATCATTCTTTTTACAGATTGTTTTATATTTATTATAATTAGTATTTAAATCAAAATAATTATTATAGAATTTAAATTCTTCTTTTGAACAGTCAAAATCAAAAGTATCTTTTGAAATAACTTTAACTCTTAAATATTTATCTGAAGCTAAAATATCAAATTCATTGTCTCCTACTTCATTCATTCTAAAACATTGACCAGAATTAGATATAGTTCTTAAATTTAAATTTTTAATTTTTTTAATCATATTATAAATATCCAAATAGCAAATAATATAAGTTCAAGAATCAACATAGTTCTAATCTCAGGATGAAAATTATTATACAAATATACTTCAAGAATAATATTTATCATAGACCCAATGTTGAAAAATATTGATGATAAACCTATACCTGCTACAATACTTGGAGCTTCCCCCATATATAAGTATGAAACGAGAATTGAAATTAATAATAAAACTACTGCTACGGCATATAACATTATAGCAATCTTTACTCCATCTGATATTATATGTTCAGTATAATTATATACTATTTTATTTTTTTTAACTATTTCTCTCATCTTATTACTGCTGTTTCTTCATATGATTTGATTTGACACTCTATACTTTTTATCTCACTTAATACTTTTTTTGTATCATCAGTATAATATCTTCCATGTGTATTTTCATATATATCTTTTGATGTAGGCCATACTATAACTTTTGGATTAAATTTTTTATAAAATTCTGGGTCTATACCATTTTGACCATGGTGAGATAACACAACTATACTATCATCATACATTTCTCTATAATTACTTGCATTTTTAGTAAGATAGCAGTTATATTCCAATGGCATACCTGTTAATATATTTGTATCGCCTTTTGATTTTATAGATTCGTCAAATAATTTTTTGCCACCCTTATATCCCAAATCACCAAATATATACATCTGAACATTCTTCCCTTCACCAAATTCAACAACATATACTATAGAAGTATTATTGATTGGGTCTTGATCAAGTAAATAACAATTATTAAGTATATCTACAGACATTGAATCACTTGCAATATTCCTGTTTTGTTTTGAATAATCACTATATGATTTATCCTCAAAATTATAATAAAAACTGTCTCTATTTGTAAAATTATTTGATTTATTATATATCATAATATTTGGTTTATTGTTTTTCGTTAAAAACTTATTGTATTCATCAATTGCATTTATAAATAAATAATATATGCCAGCATCATTTCCCATCTTGCTATAATACCAATCAAAATCAGCAAAATCATAATATATTTCTTTAATTTCAATATCGCTTCTCTTATCACTTAATATCTTATATAGTGCCCCTATATGGTCATCATGGATGTGTGTTATAAACCAAGTCTTAACCACCCCACCATTATCTTTAATTATATCACATAGGTAATCCGCATCCTCAACTCTCCCACCA
>CADCOW010000192.1 GCA_902803205.1 uncultured Eubacteriales bacterium
AGAATCAAAAATACCTATAAAATTATCATTTTTAAATTTCATACTTTATAAATTTTAACATTTATGGTAAAATATGTAAAGTGTTTTATAATAATAGAAAGGAGATATAAAAGTATTTTATACTTTTATAATAAATATATGAAAATCTATCAAAAAAAAGATTTAAAAGATTTTACAAGCTTTAAAATAGGTGGACCTGCTGATATAATTGCTGAACCTAAAGATTTAAGTGAATTAGTGAAATTAATTAATTATTTACGAAAGAATTATATAAAAATATATATTCTTGGAAATGGTACCAATCTTTTAGTGTCAGATAAAGGTGTAAGAGGTTGTGTTGTACATATTGGTTCAAATATATCAAATATAAGAGTAATTGGTAATAATAAGATTGAAGCACAAGCTGGTGCATTAATGTCCGATATTTCTGAATTTGCATTAAAGAATAAATTGGGTGGATTTGAAGAATTAAGTGGAATCCCTGGTAGTATTGGTGGAGCAGTAGCAATGAATGCAGGTGCATATGATAAAGAGATTAAAGATATATTTTCAACTGCCAATGTAATCAATGAAGTTGGCAAAACAATTAAATTATCAAAAGATGCTATGGATTTTTCATATCGAAAAAGTGCAGTATTAGACAAAGGGTATATTATAACTTCTGTTACTTTAAACTTACAAGAAAGTGATAAAGAAACAATAAAAAATAAGATTGAAAAATATACTGAACTAAGAAGAAAAAAACAACCTATTGATTATCCATCAGCAGGCTCTGTGTTTAAGAGACCTGAGGGTAAATTTGCATCACTTCTTATAAAGGATAGCAATTTAATGGGTGAAAGTATAGGTGGTGCAGAAGTTTCAACTTTACATGCTGGATTTATTGTAAATAAGGGAAATGCGAAGGCAAATGATGTATATAAACTTATAAATAAAATTAAAGAAGATGTAAAAATATATTTTAATGTAGAATTAGAGCCTGAAATTAAATTATGGGGTAAGTTTTAAATTATGTCGTCGTTTTCAAAAAATGTTAGAGATGAAGTAAGAAAACATGTGTCTAAAAATTATAAATTAAATTTTGTAAAAGCAAGTTACGATATAATTGAAGTAAAAAAAGATTTAAGAAAAAAGTTTCTTGATTATGGATATATTAATGACCCAAGTCTTAGCCATCATTTTGAATATAAAATTAAAAGTTTAAAAGAAGCAAATATAACTTTACAAGAATTATCAATTTGTGGTATTCCAAGTAAATTAAGTTATAAAAAGAGTATTGGATGCTATTTTGTATATATTACAGATGCAGTTAATATCATAAAACTTTTAAAAGTTCTTGGTGCAAGTGAATCATTAAAAAAATATAAAAAAATATATGATTTTAATATGAAAGCAAAAGATACAAATAGGTTGGTTAATTTTGAAATTGCTAATATTAAAAGAGCAACTGATGCATCATTAAAACAATTAAAACTAATTGATAAGTTATTAAAAAAGTATAAGTTAAATAGCCTTGATGATGATATAAAAATTGTAGTAAAGGCAAGATTAAAATATAAAATGGCAAGTATAAGCGAGCTTGCAGACAAAATTGGTAATATATCTAAAAGTGCTATTAATCATAGATTTATAAAAATTAAGAATTTATTGGGAGAATAAATGAGTTTTACACATTTACATTTACACACCTGCTATAGTTTATTGGATGGAGCAGGAAAAATTAATGATATTGTAAAAAGAGCCAAGGAACTTGGGCAAGATTCAATTGCAATTACAGATCATGGTGTAATGTATGGTGCAATCGAATTTTTTAAAACTTGTATAATAAATGGAGTAAAGCCAATTATTGGGTCTGAAATATATGTTGTGCCTGGTTCAAGATTTGATAAAAGTCCAGAAGAAAATAGATATCATTTAATACTATTATGTGAAAATGATATAGGTTATAAAAATTTAGTTAAAATTGTTTCAACTGGATTCACAGATGGTTTTTATCGTAAACCAAGAGTTGATTATGAAACTTTAAATAAATATTCAAAGGGTCTCATTTGTCTTAGTGCATGTATAGCTGGTGAAATACCTCAAAGTTTACTAAAAGGTCAGTATAATGAAGCAAAATTAAAAGCTCAGAATTTACAGAATATATTTGGAAATAATAATTTTTTTATAGAAATACAAAACCACTATTTAAGCGAAGAACTTAAAATTCATCCAGATTTAATAAGATTATCTAAAGAGATTAATGCACCTTTAGTAGCAACAAATGATTGTCATTATACTTATAAAGAAGATAGCTTTGCTCATGATTGTTTACTTTGTTTACAAACTGGAAAGAAAATTTCAGATTCTAATAGAATGAAATATGCTAAAGAAAAGTATTATATTACATCTGAAGATGAAATGAAGGAAATATTTAAGTTTTGCGAAGAAGCAGTTTCAAATACACAAATTGTAGCAGATAGGTGTAATGTACATTTAGAACTTACAAAAAATGCATATGAAGATATGATAAAAAAAATAGATAGTAGTAAGGCAAATGGTATTATATCTGGGGATGAAAATTACTATAAAAATATGCTTATAAAATGTGAATATCATGTCCCAACATTTAAAGTACCAAATGGATATACTAATATTGAATATATTAAAAAACTTGTAAATGATGGCTTAGAAAAAAAATATAATCTTAATACAAATAAAGATAGTAAAGCAATAATTGATAGAGCAAATTATGAATTAGATTTAATAATTAAGATGGGCTTTGTTGATTATTTTTTAATTGTTGCTGATTACATAAATTATGCTAAAAATAATGATATACCTGTAGGACCTGGTAGGGGTTCTGCAGTTGGTTCAATAGTATCATATGCACTTGATATTACTGATGTTGATCCAATTAAGTATAATTTATTTTTTGAAAGATTTTTAAACCCTGAAAGAGTATCAATGCCTGATATTGATACTGATTTTTGTGTATTGCATAGAGATGATGTTATAAACTATGTAAAAGAAGTTTATGGTAAATCTAATGTTGCTCAAATAATTACTTTTGGAACTTTAGCTGCCAAACAAGTTTTAAAAGATGTTGGAAGAGTTTTGGGAATAGATTTGTCAAAAACAACACTTCTTGCAAATTTAATTGCTAAAAGACCAATGAATGATCAGCATAGAACTGATTTATACAGAATGTTAAATAGTGATATTAATGATTTTGCAATTTCTGATCAGTCAAATGTATTAAAATTTAGATCTATGTATAAAGAAGACAATGAATCTAAATTGATTATTGATATATCACTTAAACTTGAAGGAATACCAAGAAATGCATCTGTTCATGCTTCAGGAGTACTTATAGCACCAGAAGATATTTCAAACTATGTCCCATTTGCAAGAGGGAAAGAAGGAAATAGTAGTACATTAAAAGATAATACAAATAAAACAAATGATGACAGTTTTCTTGTAACAGAATACGACATGATTACTATTGAAGAACTTGGACTTTTGAAAATGGATTTTTTGGGACTAAGAAATTTAACTGCTATAAAAGATTGTATTAATATAATTAAAGATAATAGTGGAAAACTTGTTGATTTAAAAAATATTCCATATGATGATGAAAATGTTTTTAAGATGATAGCAAGTGGTGACACATTTGGAGTGTTTCAACTTGAATCACCTGGGATGACTAATTTCATGAAAAAATTAAAGCCAAGTGTTTTAGAAGATTTAATAGCAGGTGTAAGTTTGTTTAGACCAGGACCTATGGATTTTATTGATAAGTATTGTGAGGGAAAAAGAAATTCAAAATTCATTAAATATGATCATGAAAAACTAAAAAAAATATTAGAGCCAACATATGGATGTATAGTTTATCAAGAACAAGTTATGCAAATTGTTCAAGAACTTGCTGGATATACATTGGGAAGAGCAGACAAAGTAAGAAGAATTATGTCTAAGAAAAAACCTGATGAATTAAAAAAAGAAAAAGATAATTTTATTTATGGTAATAAAGAATTAGGCATAACTGGATGTATAAAAAATGGTATTAGTGAAATAATTGCAAATAAAATATTTAATGAACTTACTCAGTTTGCATCATATGCATTTAATAAATCACATGCTGCCGCTTATGCAATTGTTGCTTACCAAACTGCATATCTTAAATATTATTATCCTACAGAATTTTTAACAAGCTTATGCAATTCAATTATATTTAATAGAGATAAATTATCTGAATATGTAGGACAGGTTATTACAAGAGGAATTAAAATCTTACCTGTTGACATAAATAAATCATTTGATGAGTTTACTGTTGATAATGGTAATATAAGAATGGGATTTGCTGCTATTAAAAAAGTGGGAGCAAGTATTTCTGAATCAATTATTAAAGAGAGAGATAATAATGGTCCATTTAATAGTTTTATAGATGCAATTTCAAGATTAAATAATATAGGTGCAAATAAGTTAGCTATAGAGGCATTAATATTATGTGGAGCATTTGATATTTTTGCTGGAAACAGAAAACAAAAAATATATATGTATCCAAATATTATTAATAAATATTCAAAGAATTTTAAAAATAGTTTTGATGGTGAAATTAATATATTTGATTTGATAGCTAATGGTGATACTGAGACTAAAAATAATACTTATAATGACCAAGAAATACTTAATGATTATTCGGATATTAATGAATTTACAGATATTGAAAAATTTATTACTGAAAAAGAATATACAGGCATATCACTTTCTTCAAATCCATTAAATAAATATATTGATACAATTAATAAATATACTAATATTAAATCTACAGATTTATATAAAGATGATGATAACAATTATAAGGTTGAAGATGGAGAAAAAATTAGTATAATTGGAATTATAGAAGAAATTACTGAATTGACAGTAAAAAGAACTGGTGAAAAAATGGCAAAACTTATTTTATCTGATTTAAATGGTTCATTTGAAATAATTGTATTTGGTAAAAAATACTCAGAATATAAGCAACTTATACAAAAGTATAATATAATATTTATTGAAGGACGAGTAACAATTGATGATAGAAATGAATATGCAACAATCTATCTTGATAAAATGTATGATATTGATGAATATGTTAAAATAAAAGCTAATGCAAATAAACCACCAAGTATTAAAATTGCAGTGCATTTCAAAGATAAAGAAACATTTGTAGGTGCATATAAAGAACTTTATACTATTCTTTCCTCAAATAAAGGTAAAGATTTTATAAAAGTAATAGTAAATAAAGAAAAACAAATGAAAGTTTTAAAGGATTTGCCTGTTGAAGTTAGTTCAAATTTTATATCTATATTAAATACAACATATGGTGCATCAAATATAGAGGTAATTGATAATGAATAAAAATTTAGATATAGTATTTAATAAGCTTATCAAAAAAAATTATGATTCATATTTATTGCCTTTATCAAATGAAAATCTATATGAATTTACAAAATTAAAACAAAACTTATTAATTGAATTATCTGGCTTTTCTGGTGATACAGGAAGTATATTTATATATAAAAATTTTGCATATTTATTTGTAGATGGAAGATTTACAATTCAAGCAAAAAAAGAAATAAATGATAAGAGAATCAAAGTTATTGAAATTAATAAAAGTAATGATATTATTAATTTTATTGTAAATAAATTAAATAAAAATAAAAGTATTGTTATAAACCCCAAATTGTTTTCTATAAAGCAAGTTAACAATATGATAAATATAATTAAAGAATATAATATAAGGTTAATATATGACGAACACTTTTTAAAAAAAGAATTTAATAATATTAAAAAGAATTATTTTTCTTTATCATCTGCTCCTTTATTTAGACTTGACAATAAATATGTAGGTGAAAGTCCAAAATCAAAAATTAACTATATAATAAATGAAATATCAAATAATAATATTTATACAAAAAATATAATTTATATTACATCCAATCTTGAAGAAATTGCATATATAACAAATTTGAGATTTAAATTATGTGATATATCAGATGAATCTGTACTTTTTGATTCATATATGATTATTGGTAATAATAAATCATATTTATATATTAAAGATTATTTAAATGAGAAAGATATAGTATATTTAAATAAAAACAATATTTATATATGTGATTTTGTTAATTTTTATAATGATTTAAAAAAGTATAAGAATAACAAGAATATATTTATTGATGATAGAATTAATAATTTTTTTATAAATAGAATATTGCCAAAAGTAAATTGTATTCAATCACCGCTTTTTATAAAAAAATCTATCAAAAATAATATTGAAATTAAAAATTTACGAAGATGTAATATTTTAGATGGAATTGCAATGACTATAGTTTTGTATAGTCTTAAAAATAATTTACTAAGTTTAAATAATAAAAAATTTAAAAATGAATATGATGTTAAAAAGTTTGTTGATGATACAAGAAAAAATATTGGAAAAAAATATTTCTTATCTCCAAGTTTCAATACTATTGTAGCATTTAAAGATAATTCGGCAATATGTCATTATGTACCAAGCAAAAATAACTCAAAAAAGATTGATAAAGATGGTTTAATGTTAATTGATAGTGGTGGTAATTATTTATATGGCACTACTGATGTTACAAGAACAATAAGTTTATATAAAAATAAAGTTCCAAGTACTATTAAAAAGCATTATACACTTGTTTTAAAATCTTTGATTGATTTATCAATTTTAAAATTTCAATCAGGACTTACAGGATTTGAGATAGATATAATTGCAAGAAAAAATTTATATGATAATTTTCTTGATTTTAATCATGGAACTGGTCATGGAATAGGATATATTTCAAATGTACATGATGGACCCAATAGAATAGGACCTTTTGTTAATAATGATTATAAATATAATGTTTTAAGAAAAAATCAATTATCATCCAATGAACCAGGTCTTTATTTTGAAGGAAAATATGGTATAAGACTGGAAAACGATATACTTATTAAACATATTAAATCTAATATTTATGGTGATTTTCTTGGCTTTGAAACTTTAACATTATGTCCGTTTGATAGAGACTTGATTGAAAAAAAATATTTAAATAAGGATGAAATTAATTTTTTAAATGAATATCATAAATTAGTTTATAAATATATTAATAAATATTTAAATATTGATCAAAAAAAATGGTTGAAAAAAATAACTTTAGAGGTGTAGTATGTTAATTGATGAGATTTGGATTGGTTTTGTTCATAATTTATGTGTTATAGGTGGTGGATTTTTTACACCTTTTTTAAGAACAGTATCATTTCTTGCTGAAAAAGGGTGGTTTTTTTTGTTAATTTCATTTATACTTATCTTAAGTAAAAAAACAAGGTGGATAGGTATTACAATTATATTATCTATTTTTATGAGTTTCGTGTTATCAAGTTTATTGATTAAACCATTTGTTATGAGGCTTAGACCTTATGAATCAAGTAAATTATTTCAAGATTATTGGGAAATGGCTGGTGCATTCCCTGATACTGGTTATTCAATGCCATCAGGACATACGGCTGCATGCGCATCATTTTTTATATCTTTAATAATTACGTGCAAAAAAAAATATAAAAGTATCATTATTAGAATTAGTATAATTTTTACTTTTTTAATGATTTTATCAAGAACTTACCTTATGCACCATTATTTAACTGATTGTATAGTTAGTATTTTCTTATCAATAATAACTTCATATTTTGCTAAAATTATTGTTAAAATGATATATAAATTTTGTAAATCATATGAAGATATTGGGCTATTTAATTTTATATTAAATTTTGATTTGATAAAAAAGAATAAATAGAAGGTATAATATGAATATTGTATCATGGAATGTAAATGGATTAAGAGCTGTTTTAAAAAAAGATTTTATCAAAAGTTTTAAGGCATTAAAATGTGATATAATTTGTTTACAAGAAACCAAACTGCAAAAAGAACAAATACCTAAAGAAATAATTGATTTAAAACTTAATGATTATTGGTCTTTTGCATTAAAAAAAGGATATAGTGGAACTTCTATATTAAGTAAAAAAGATCCTATAAGTGTTAATTATGGTTTAATGAACACAGATATTGATAGTGAAGGTAGAGTAATAACTCTTGAGTTTGATGATTTTTATTTAATAAATGCTTATGTACCAAATGCACAGCCTGAACTTAAAAGAATTGATTTTAGATCTTTATATGAAAAAAAAATATTAAGTTATTTAAAAAAACTTGATAAAATAAAACCTATTGTATATTGTGGAGACTTAAATGTTGCTCATGAGGAAATTGATTTAAAAAATCCAAAGCAAAATATTGGTCAACCAGGATTTTCCGATGAAGAGAGAACAATGTTTACAAAATTATTAAATAATGGTTTTATTGATGTATATAGAAACTTATATCCAACTGGAAAAGATTATACTTGGTGGTCATATAGGGCAAATGCAAGAGAAAATAATACTGGTTGGAGAATTGATTATTTTATAGTATCAGAAAGATTTATGAACAATGTAAAAGATATAAAAATTCATAATGAAATTTATGGATCAGACCATTGTCCAGTTGAGTTAAGAATTAAATAATATGGATAAGAGTATTTTACATTGTGATATGAATAATTTTTATGCTTCAGTAGAATGTGTTTTAAATCCTGATTTAAAAGAAAGACCTATTGCAGTGTGTGGAAATGAAAAAGAACGACACGGGATAGTTCTTGCAAAAAATTATAAAGCAAAAGATAAAGGAGTAAAAACTGGAGATACTATTTGGCAAGCTAAGTTAAAATGCCCTGATATTTTAATTATTGATAATCCAAGATATGATGAATATGTAAAATTTTCAAAAAAAGCATTAGACATATATAAACGATTTACAGATAAAATAGAATCAATGGGACTTGATGAGTGCTGGTTAGATGTCACAAATTCTATAAAATTATTTGGTAGTCCAAAGACAATAGCAGATAATTTAAGAGAAATTATAAAGAATGAATTAGGACTTACTATTTCTGTAGGGGTATCGTTTAATAAAACATTTGCTAAACTTGGTAGTGATTTAAAAAAGCCAGATGCGACTACAATAATTTCAAAAGATAATTTTAAAACTATAGTTTGGGATTTACCTGTTTCATATTTACTTGGAGTAGGTAGAAAAACAAAAACTATTCTTAACAAAAACTTCATATATACTATTGGAGATCTTGCTAAAGAAAAACCAGATAGAATAAAATATTTACTTGGTAAAAATGGTATAACATTATATAATGAAGCGAATGGGTTTGAAGATGATACTATAAATAGTGTTGATTATATAGAAGAAGTAAAATCAATAAGTCATGGAATTACTACAGTAAAAGATTTAGAAAACAATGATGAAGTGTGGGAAACTATTTTTGAACTTTCACAAGAAATTGGCTATAAACTTATGGAAAAAGAGTTAATAGCTGGTGGAGTATCACTTGTTATAAAAAATTCAGATTTATATATTGAACAATATCAAAAAAAATTCACTACTTTTGAAAAAAGTGCTATAAATATCGCTAAAGTTGCATATAAATTATTTGTTGATAGATATAATTGGAATAAACCTATTAGAACAATCACAATAGGAGTAATATATTTAAAAAAACAAAATGAACCTATAGAATTAAATTTTTTTGAAGATAATGAATTTAAAGAAAAAATTGAAAAAGCTGAAAATTGTATGAAAGAATTAAATATTAAATATGGTTCTGAAGTTGTTAAAAATGCTACTTTAATTAAAAAAAATAAACTACCAAATTCAAGAAGAAAAATAAATTATGATAATAAAAAACAATAAAATAAAATTAATTTTTGAAGGAATTATAATACCTTATATTATATATATATTAGGTTCAGTAATAATAGCAAGCATTATAAGGCAATTAAACATTAGTTCAAATTTAATATTTATTCAAGGAATATCAAATATTATATTATTATTGATACTTATACCAATGTATATACGATATATAAATAATCACTCGATTAAATTTGTTTTTTATGATTTCAAATTTCTTATTTATATTATAATTTTAGGCTTTTCGCTTTGTTTTATTTGTAATATAATAATAAATTATATACCAAGAACAAAAGAAAATATTGTATCTGAGAATATATATAAATTAACAGAGGAATTAAATATATATATTACATTATTTATTATTTGTATCATTGTTCCTTTAATTGAAGAAATAATATTTAGAGGTTTTTTTTATGATACAGTTAAATTAATATCAAATGATATATTAGCAATATTATTCACAAGCATATCATTTGCACTTGCGCATTCTGACTTACAACAAATAATATATGCTTTTTTTGCTGGAATTTTTATCTCATATATCAAATTTAAATTTAAAAATATATTGTATTCTATTATAGTACATTTAATTATGAATCTTACATCGTACATATTTATGCCATTATTGTTTGGTACAGATAGTAATATAAATAAATTATATATTTTATTTATAATGTTTGCAATATTTATAATTGTACTTATTAGATTACATTTGTATAATATAAATAATAATCTTGAAAGGAGAAATATTTAAAATTACATTTTGTAATTTTTATTTTTTATTTATGAAGTATTTAAGTTTTATTATTCCTTGTTATAATTCAAGTGAATATATGAAAAAGTGTATTAATTCAATATTGCCACTTGGAGATGATATTGAAATTTTAATTGTAGATGATGGCTCTAACAAAGATAATACTCTTGAAATTGCAAAAAATTTTGAAAGTAAATATCCAAATATTTGTAAAGCAATTCATAAACCTAATGGTGGACATGGTGATGCATTAAATATTGGGATTAAATATGCAACTGGATTATTTACAAAAGTTGTTGATTCTGATGATTGGATAGATACAAAAGCTGGACAAAAACTTTTAGAAGTAATTAAGTACCAAGAGAGTAAAAAATCAAATGTTGATTTATTTATAACAAACTTTATATATGATAAAGTTGGGGCTAAACATAAAAAAACTATGGACTATGTATTTTCTATTCCTAAAAATAAAGCAATAGTATGGGATAAAATTAGGTTCTTTGCACCTGGAACATATATGCTTATGCATTCATTATGTTATAGAACAGAAGTATTAAAAAAGAGTGAATTAAACCTTCCTAAAAAAACTTTTTATGTTGATAATATATATGCCTACAAACCACTATTATATGTAAAAAAAATTTATTATTTAAATGTTGATTTATATCATTATTTTATAGGCAGAAATGATCAAAGTGTAAATGAAACAGTAATGATAAGTAGATTAGAACAGCAATATAAAGTTACAAGAATTATGCTTTATGATGTTGATTTAAATAAAATTTATAATAATAAAAAACTATATAATTATATGGTTAATTATATGAGTATAATTATGACAGTTACTTCTGTATTTTCAATACTTTCAAATGATGAAAAATGGCTGGAAGAAAAAGATAAATTATGGGGAGAACTTAAAAGAAAAAATAAAAAATTATATAATGAACTTATGTATTGTTTCTTAGGTTTGGCGGTCAATTTGCCTGGAAATATTGGTAAAAAGCTTACAATAGGTGGGTATAAAATTTCACAATTATTATATGGCTTTAATTAATATAATGCTATTTCTTCATAAATATGTATAAAATGAATAAAATATCTAAATTTAGCATATTTTATTCATTTTTTTTGTTAAAACTCTTGACTTTTTTGAAAAATAGTGTATAATATTTGTATAATTATTCAAAATAATTGGAGGTATATTATTATGAAAAAATTATTATCTATATCATTATCTTTAATGATGATTTTATCTTTATTTGCTTGTGGCAATAAAACTACAAGTTCAAACACAAATGCAAACACAAACGTAAATGCAAACACACAAGCAAAAAAATTAATTATGTGTACAAATGCTGAATTTCCACCATATGAATATAAGGATGGAGGAGATTTTAAAGGCATTGATATTGAAGTTGCAAAATTAATTGGACAAAAACTTGGACAAGAAGTAGAAGTACTTGATATAGCTTTTGATTCTTTAATACCAACTGTAATGAGTGGTAAAGCAGATTTTGCAATGGCAGGTATGACAGTAACTGAAGATAGAAAAGAAAATGTTGATTTTTCTCACACATATCAAACTGCAGTTCAAGCAGTTGCTTTGCCTGCAAATAGCACTATTGCTACTATTGATGATTTAAATGGTAAAAAAATTGGTGTTCAACAAGGTACAACAGGAGATATATATTGTAGTGGTGATTATGGAAATGAGAATATTGAAAGATATCCAAAAATTCTTGATGGTTTCCAAGCTATGAAAGCTGGTAAAATAGATGCTTGTGTTGTTGATGATCAAGTGGCTAAAACAATAGTTGCTACTGAACCAAGTTTATATAAATTACTTGATACAGCATATGCTGAAGAGGAATATGCAATTGCTGTAAAAAAAGGTAACACAGAACTATTGGATAAAATAAATAAAGTTATAGATGAATTAAAAGCATCTGGCGAACTCAAAACAATAGTTGATAAATACATTAAGTAATATATTATAATATAATAATATGGAAAATATCTTAAAAGCATTACAATTAAATTTAATTAAAGATAATAGATATTTATATATCCTTGATGGCTTAAAAAATACAATGATTATAACTATTTTTGCTACTATCTTGGGTATCATTTTAGGGTTGATTGTTGCATTAATAAGAACAACTTATGATAATAATAAAAAATCAAACTCTATGAATTCTATTTCTCAAGTAGTATTAAAAATTGCTAACTCTTTATGCAATATATATTTAACTGTTATAAGAGGTACTCCAGTTGTTATCCAACTTATGATTTTGTTTTTTTGTATATTTACATCAAGAGAAGTAAGTGGTGTTATGATAGCTATCATAGGATTTGGCATTAATTCAGGGGCATATGTAGCAGAAGTGTTTAGATCTGGACTTATGTCAATTGATATAGGTCAAATGGAAGCTGGAAGATCACTTGGACTTTCATATATTGATACTATGAAATATATTATCATACCACAAGCTTTTAAAGTAATTTTACCAACCCTTGGCAATGAGTTTATAGTATTAATAAAAGAAACTTCAGTTGCAGGATATGTAGCTGTACAAGACCTTACAAAAGGTGGGGATATAATTAGATCAAGAACATATGATGCATGGACTCCACTTTTAATTGTAGCAGGAATATATTTATTTTTAACATGTGTATTTTCTATATTTGTTAAAAAACTTGAAATAAATCTTAGAAAGAATGAGAGGAAATAATTATGGAAAAATTGCTTGAAGTAAAAGATTTATGTAAAAGTTTTGGAGACCATTTAGTATTAAATCATATAAATACTACCATCAATAAAGGTGATGTATTATGTTTAGTTGGACCAAGTGGTGGTGGTAAATCTACATTTCTTAGAACATTAAACTTACTTGAAGTTCCAACAAGTGGTCAAATATATTTTGAAGGAATTGATATTACAAATAGTAAGACAAATATAGATGAGATTAGAAAAAAAATAGGAATGGTTTTTCAACATTTTAATTTATTTCCTCATCTAACTATACTTGAAAATATGACATTAGCTCCAAAAAAAATATTAAAATTGTCTGAAGATAATGCAAATAATAAGGCTAAAGAATTGCTTAAAAGAGTAGGTCTTATTGATAAAATAAATACTTATCCAAATATGTTATCTGGAGGTCAAAAGCAAAGAGTTGCTATAGTTAGAAGTCTTATGATGAATCCAGATGTTATGCTTTTTGATGAACCGACATCTGCACTTGATCCAGAAATGGTAGGCGAAGTCCTTGACGTTATGAAGGAACTTGCACGAGAAAAAATGACTATGGTAGTAGTGACTCATGAGATGGGTTTTGCGAAAGAAGTTGCAAATAGAGTTGCCTTCTTAGATGAAGGACAGTTTGCTTATGAAAATACTCCAAAATTATTTTTTGAAAATCCAAATAATGATAGATTAAAGAGTTTTTTAAGTAAAGTATTATAAGTTAAAGAAGGTGTATTATGTTAGATAAATCAAAAATTAAAAAAGTTGTTCTTGCATATAGTGGTGGACTTGATACTTCAATAATTATTCCTTGGTTAAAGGAAAATTATAATAATTGTGAAGTTATTGCTGTGTCAGGTGATGTTGGTCAAGGTGATGAACTTACAGGTCTTGAAGAAAAAGCTAAAAAGACTGGTGCATCAAAACTTTATGTGCTTGATTTACAAGATGAATATGTAAATAATTATATTATTCCAACTATGAAAGCAGGAGCTATATATGAAGATTATTTACTTGGGACAAGTCATGCAAGACCTTGTATAGCAAAAGGTCTTGTAGAAATAGCTATAAAGGAAAATGCAGATGCTATTGCTCATGGTTGCACTGGTAAGGGAAATGATCAAGTTAGATTTGAATTGGCTGTAAAACATTTTGCACCTGATATTCCTATAATAGCACCATGGAGAGAGTGGAATATTAAATCAAGAGAAGAGGAAATAGACTATGCAGAAAGTCATAATGTCCCACTTAAAATTAGTAGAGAAACAAATTATTCAAAAGATAAAAATTTATGGCATTTATCACATGAAGGGTTAGACTTAGAAGATATTGCCAATGAACCATTATATGATAAAGATGGTTTTTTAGAACTTGGTGTATCTCCATTTAAAGCAAAGGATGAAGCAACTTATGTAACTCTAAAGTTTGAAAAAGGTATACCTACTGAGCTTAATAATAAAAAAATGTCAGCAAAAGATATAATTCTTGAATTAAATAAAATTGGTGGAGAAAATGGAATTGGACTGCTTGACATAGTAGAGAATAGACTTGTAGGTATGAAATGTAGAGGGGTTTATGAAACTCCAGGAGGGACAATTTTATATAAAGCTCATGAGGCACTTGAAACAATTTGTCTTGATAAATTAACATTACATGAAAAACAAAAAATTTCAATTACATATGCTGAACTTGTATATAATGGACTTTGGTTTTCACCACTTAGAGAAGCACTTGCAGCATTTGTAGATAAAACACAAGAATTAGTAACAGGAACAGTTAAATTAAAACTTTATAAAGGTAATATTATAAAAGCCGGTTTATCAAGTCCATATTCATTATATGACGATGAACTTTGCACTTTTGGTGAAAGTGATTATAATCAGTCTGATGCTGCAGGGTTTATTAATCTATTTGGCTTATCTACAAAAGTTGATGCCTTAATGAAAAAGAAAAATAATTTAAAACTGTAAAATAATAAAGGAAATTATATGTCCAAACTTTGGAAAGGTAGAACAGACGCTAAAACAAGTAAACTTGCTGATGAATTTAATTCATCAGTAAAAGTTGATAAAAGAATGTACAAAGAAGATATTGAAGGGAGTATAGCACATGTGGCTATGCTCTCTCGTTGTAATATAATAACAAAAAATGATGAAAAATTAATTATAGCAGGTCTTAAAAAAATTCTTTTAGATATTGAAAATGGTAAACTTAAAATAAATGATAAATCAGAAGATATCCATATGTTTATTGAAGAGACTTTAACTAAAAAGATTGGAAATGTAGGTAAAAAATTACATACAGCAAGAAGTAGAAATGACCAAGTAGCACTTGACATAAGGTTGAATATTAGAAAAGAAATAATTTTAATAAAAAAAGATTTAAAAAAACTTATTGATGTTATAATTATCATTGCAAATAAAAATAAAAATACAATAATGAGTGGTTTTACACATTTACAAAAAGCACAACCTATAACATTTGCTCATTATATACTGTCATATGGTATGATGTTTAAAAGAGATATTGAAAGACTATCTGATTTATATAAAAGAGTAAATATATCACCTATTGGCGCGTGTGCACTTGCAGGGACAACATATAAAACTGATAGAAAATATGAAGCAAAACTTCTTAAAATGGATGGTGTATGTGAGAATTCAATAGATGCAGTTTCTGATAGAGATTTTATTGTTGAATTTGCATCAGCTTTATCAATTATTTCAATGCATTTATCAAGACTTTCAGAAGAAATAATTATTTTTTCAAGTAATGAATTTAATTATATTGAGTTATCAGATGCTCTTACTACAGGTTCATCTATTATGCCACAAAAAAAGAATTCTGATATGGCAGAATTAGTAAGAGGAAAGACAGGTAGAGTATATGGTAATTTAATGAATATACTCATAGTTTTAAAAGGATTACCACTTGCATATAATAAAGATATGCAAGAAGATAAAGAATTAATTTTTGATTCAATTGATACTATAAAAAACTGCCTTAATATTTTTATTGAAATGTTAGATACTATGAAAATTAATGCAAAAAGAATGTTAGAAGATGCAAAAACTGGATTTATCAATGCTACTGATTTAGCAGATTATTTAGTTAATAAAGGTCTTACTTTTAGAGATGCTTATAAAATATCGGGGCAAATAGTTAATTATTGTATTAAATATAATGAAAAAAACACAAAAATTTTAACTCTTGAAAACTTGGATATTGATATTTATAAAAAGTATAGTAAATGTTTTGAAAAAGATGTTTATAAGTTTATTGATTTAGAAACCTGTGTAAAAAGAAGAGGTAGTTATGGTGGGACTTCTCCAAGTAATATAGCCTCACAAATAAAATTTTTAAAAAAACAATAATGTAAATATAAAAGAAGCTTTTAAAAAATTAAAATAAATTGCTTCTTTTTTATTGACTATATTAAATAAAAATATTATAATATAATTGGTACTTGGTAGTGAAAACTGCCAAATATTTGTTTTATTGTGAATTATATATTGGAGTTATATGGAAATTGTAAGAGAAGATGTTAGAAATATAGCAATTATTGCACATGTTGATCATGGAAAAACTACTTTGGTTGATGCACTTTTACATCAATCAGGTGTTTTCCGTGAAAATCAAGAAGTGCAAATAAGAGTTATGGATTCAAATGCTCTTGAAAGAGAGAGAGGAATTACAATACTTTCAAAAAATACAGCTGTAAATTATAAAGGTGTAAAAATTAATATTATAGATACTCCTGGTCATGCTGATTTTTCTGGTGAAGTAGAAAGAATATTAAAAATGGTTGATGGAGCAATACTTATAGTTGATGCTTTTGAAGGTACTATGCCACAAACACGATTCGTTCTATCAAAAGCATTAGAATTAAAACTACCAATTTTAGTTTGTATAAATAAAATTGATAGACCAGAGGCAAGACCAAAAGAGGTTGTAGATGAAGTTCTTGAATTATTTTTAGATTTAAATGCAAGTGATGAACAACTTGATTGTCCATTTATTTATATGTCAGCAAAATCAGGATTTGCAAAATATAAATTAGAAGATGAATCTTTAAATATGGTTCCACTCTTTGATACAATATTATCATATTTTAAACCACCTCACGGAGATGCTGATGCTCCAGCAAAACTTCTTATATCAACTATTGATTATAATGAATTTGTAGGTAGAATAGGAATTGGTAAATTAGAACAAGGTAAGCTGGAATTAAATAAAGATATGCTTGTTGTCAATCATCATGATTTAAATAAAAAAGATAAAATAAAAATTTCAAAATTGTATGAGTTTGAGGGGCTTGAAAGAGTTGAAGTTAAAGATGCACTTCTTGGTTCAATAGTTGCTGTTACAGGTATAGATAATTTACATATTGGAGATACTATTACTGACATAAGTGATACTACTGCGATTGAATTTCAAAAAATTAGTGAACCAACTATATCAATGTATTTCATGGTTAATGATTCACCACTTGCTGGAACAGAGGGAAAGTTTTTAACTTCAAGACATATAAGAGAAAGATTATTTAGAGAATTAAATACAGATGTTAGTTTGAGAGTTGAAGAAACTGATTCACCAGATAGTTTTAAAGTTTCTGGGAGAGGTGAACTACATTTATCAATTCTTATAGAAACTATGAGAAGAGAGGGTTATGAGTTTGCAGTTTCAAAGGCAGAAGTTATATACAAAACTGATGTTAATGGTATTAAAACTGAACCAATGGAAATTGCCTATGTTGATTTGCCAGAAGAATTTTCTGGAGCTGTCATTCAAAAATTAACACAAAGAAAAGGTGTACTTAATGGTATGAGTAAAGGTCAAGGAGAATTTGTTAGACTTGAGTTCTCAATACCATCAAGAGGTCTTATAGGATATAGAGGTGAATTTTTAACTGATACAAAAGGTACAGGTATTTTAAATACTATGTTTAATGGATATGGTCCGTATCTTGGAGATTTATCTTATAGACCAACAGGGTCTTTAATAGCATTTGAATCTGGAACTGCAGTAGCATATGGTTTATTTAATGCACAAGAAAGAGGATTATTATTTATAGGTGCTGGAGATAAAGTATATTCTGGCATGGTAGTTGGACAAAATCCTAAAAATGAAGATATTGAAGTCAATGTATGTAAAACAAAAAAATTAACTAATATGAGATCATCAGGAGCTGACGAAGCTTTAAAACTTGTTCCGAAAAAAATTATGTCACTTGAGCAATGCTTAGAGTTTATTGATACAGATGAATTGCTTGAAGTTACACCTCAAAATTTAAGAATTAGAAAAAAGATTTTAGATCCAACACTTAGAAAAAGATCGAATATTAAAAAATAATGGAAATTACAAATAATAAAAAAATAATAGCTAAAGTGCTTGTCTGGATTGGAATTATAATTATTTTATTATTTATAATTGGTATGATATATGGTATGATAACAAGGAACGGTAAGTTTGTAGTTGCAATGATAATAGGATTAACTATTGTTTCATTGTTATATAGATGGGGAATTATGGCATTTAGAAAATTATATTATACCGAAAACAAAGAGATAGACGAAGAAAATTTAATTCTTAAAAATTCTAATATTAATACAAAAAATATATAATATGAAAGGGGATATACATATTATAAAAGTTATGTATAAATTCATTTATGTCAGGACATAGTAAATTTAATAACATTAAACACAAAAAAGAAAAAGCTGATGCAGCAAGGGGTAAAATTTTTACTGTTATTGGTAATGAACTTGCTATAGCGGTTAAACAAGGAGGAGCTGATCCTACAAGCAATTCAAAATTAAGAGATGTTATTGCAAAAGCAAGAGCTAATAATATGCCAAATGACACCATAGAGAAAGGAATTAAAAAGGCTGCTGGGAATATAGATGCAGTGAATTTTGAAGAATTGATATACGAAGGTTTTGGTCCATCTGGTGTTGCCATTTTAGTCCGTGCATTGACTGATAACAAAAATAGAACTGGTGGAAATGTTAGATCAGCATTTACTAAAGGTAATGGTAATCTTGGTTCACAAGGTTCTGTATCATATATGTTTAAAGAAAAGGGTCAAATAATTATTGATAAAGAAGACTTAGATAAAACATCTGATGAACTTATGGAACTTGCACTTGATAATGGTGCCTCTGATTTCAGTGAAGAGCCGGATTCCTATGAAATATTAACTGATCCTAATGATTTTTCTACATGTAGAGAAGCACTTGAAAAAGCAGGAATAAATATGATTGAAGCAGATATTACTATGATACCTGAAAATTATGTATCTGTTACTGATGAAGATGCTGTATATGGTTTAAGAAAAACACTTGATCTTTTAGATGAAGATGAAGATGTAAAAGCATATTATACAAATTGGGAAGAAGAATAATTAAAAAGGTGTAAAATAAATGTATGATATATGTTTAGTAGGTGCAGGACTTTTCAATGCAACTATAGCGAAACTTTTAAAACAAAAAAATAAAGATATTAAAATTCTTGTATTAGAGAAAAGAGATCATATTGGTGGGAATATTTATGATAAAAAAATAGAAAATATTACAGTACATCAATATGGGGCACATATATTTCATACAAGTGATATGGAAGTATGGAAATTTATCAACGAAGTATCTGATTTTAATAGATTTACAAATTCTCCTATAGCAAATTATTATGGTGAAATATACAATTTACCATTTAATATGAATACTTTTGTAAGTATGTGGGGTATTTCTACTATTGATGAAGCTAAAGAAATAATTGAGAATCAAAGAAAAGAAATAAAGTCTGAACCAAAAAATCTTGAGGAACAAGCTATAAGTCTTGTTGGTCGTGATATTTATGAAAAATTAATTAAAGGTTATACTGAAAAACAATGGGGAAAAGATTGCAAAGATTTACCTGCTTTTATAATTAAAAGAATACCTGTAAGGTTCACATTTGATAATAATTATTTTAATGATTCAAAACAGGGTATCCCATTAAACGGATATACAGAAATTATAAAAAAATTATTTGATGGATGTGACATAGAATTAAATACTGATTATCTTAAGTGTAAAGAAAAGTATAAAAATATTAAAACTATTTATACTGGTGCTATTGATGAATTTTATGATTACAAATTTGGAGAACTAAATTGGAGAAGTTTAAAATTTGAACAAGAAATTTTACAAAAAGAAGATTTCCAAGGCAATGCTGTTGTCAATTATACAGATAGAGAAACTCCTTATACGAGAATAATAGAACATAAGCATTTCTTATCTGAAAAATCACCAGTTACAGTTATTACAAAAGAGTATCCAAGTGATTGGTCAAGAAATCTTGAAAAGTATTATCCAATTAATGATGAAAAAAATCAAAATTTATTTGAAAAATACAAGAATTTTTCACAAAAAGATAATATAATATTTGGTGGAAGGCTTGGTATGTATAAATATTTAGATATGGATAAAGTTATACGTGCCGCAATAGATATGTTTAATGAAAAAGAATTATATAAAATTTAAAATTGCTACCTTACTTATATGCTCATTGATTTTAAGTAATATCTCATATGCTGGTATGTTTTTTAAAGTTGGCAATAAAACATTTTATGTTGATGATAATGGAAAGATGGCAACTGGCTGGCGTTGGATTGATATAAATAATGACAATATAGCTGAATGTTATAGATTTAATTCTGATGGCTCTCTCGCAACAAAATCTTTAGTTAACGGAAAGCAAGTTAATGATGATGGCAAATGGGTAGTAAATGGAATAATACAAAAAGTATATAAAACTACTGGTAAACCATTATATACTCAAAATGCTGCACTTGGTGAAAAAGATACTAATGAGTATTTTAATTTAGGTACATTTTCACAAACAAGAAGAATTAATGCTACAGGTAAAGATAATTTGGAAGAATTAATAAAAGCTGACTTAATGAAAGATGAAGAAGATTATTTAAAAAGTTTAGTAGGCCCAAAAGAAGTATTTGTTAGACCAGAAGATGGATTATTATATTCAAGAAATGCTAAAAACAATATAAGGAAAGCACCTATAGCTACAAAAAGCAATAGATATATAATTGATGATGTATTTAAAGAAGATGAGATAAGGATTATTACATCAACTCAAAGTATTGTTGCAGGAAGAGATATGAGAAGATTTGTTTCAGCATCAAATAAATATACAGAAAAAGCAGATGGTGTAAAAGTTTATGGTGGATATGTATGGGATGATGTTATAGTATTACAAGGTAATGGAGCATACGTAAAATTCACTACAACAGATAATTCTAAAAATTATAAAGCTAATTATTTCACTTTTGAGGTTGCACATCAAACTCATGGTGATGCTACAGCTGATACATATTGTGGTATAGAATTATATTTAAATGGCAATTCAGTAGATGTGTATGACGATTTTTGTGATGGAGAACCTGAAACTATATCAGAATATTTGGATGATGGAGAAAAAAATATTGAACTTAGAGCTATTGTAACTGGTGATGCTCCAGGAAGAAAAATATATATTAGAAATGCAAGATTTAGGCAAGTTACGACATTTTTAAATATAGAAGATGCTAATGATAGAAAAGAATTAAGAGAATTAGCAAAAGAAGAGAGAAAAAGGTTAGCTGAAGAAAGGAAAGCAAGAAGAGAAGCTGAAAGAAAACAAAAAGAAGCTGAAAAATCTAAAAATAAATAATTATATTTAAAATATTTAATTTTATGTTATAATAATAATAGGGGGGATTTTATGAATTTATTTTTAACAG
>CADCOW010000193.1 GCA_902803205.1 uncultured Eubacteriales bacterium
CACAAAAGCTGAATTTGATAGCCTAAAGAATAACTTCCAAAGTCAGATTGACCAATATAATACTTCAATAGATAGCAAGATAGATGGTGCGATAGCGTCCTATCTTGCTGGCATAAAAAGTCAAAAAACTACTATAAAGCAAGTACTAGTTTCAAATTATAACCAGATGCGTTGGATTAATGAATTTAAGGTTTATGGGAAATACAAGCATTGGACTAGTTTGAATGACTACATCGAACAACCAGAAGGATGGTTTGTACCACATGCGGCCGAACAACGTATGAACATGCGAAGTGATTATATTAAAGTTTTGGATATGTTAGGTCTCGGGAACGGGGCTGCGTCACTTGGTTTTAGTATTGAACCCACTGGTAGTGCATATGGTACCACTTGGCAGCGGGCCGCTTATGTGGGCGCTAATGGATTTCCGCAGACTCCACCGGTCTTATGTTTGGAATTGAAAAAAATAGGTGGTATATGGTGTATTGATAATGACATAAAATGGGTACATCAATATTGCATGAGTTATATCGCAGAAGGATTACCAATTAGAGGGACAAAAATCGCAGGCGACAATGCCGACTGGTGGTTTACTGGAAGCCCATGCTGGATGGCGAAGAATGTGAGTCCAATTGAAATCGAAACCGCTGATGTTGCTAATGGTGAAATATTGAGGTATAAAGTCTGGATTGGGCGTAATGAAAACGCTGCAAGCACCAATCTGGCAGAAACATCACAATTTGAATATGTAAAAACCATTGATAATATGCATTTTCCTATATCTTATGCAGAAGGTGATCCGTTCGGCGGGCAAGGGTATGGGAGTACCACAACTGCACAAGTGCAGGAGACGGGTTATCACTACGGGATTCAGGACACTTTGGCAACTGGAGTGACATTTCATTATTTCATATTTAGGGGTCAACAAAATTTATGGAGATATATGATGTACGGTGTTGATGATGATTTTGAGACTAATTTATGCTTGCCCTTGGGAAATGCTTCAGAAGGTCGTTACTTTGATTTCACAGATAGTAGATCTTTTGGCTTGGTTGATGGATATATTCGGGAAATGAACATTGATAACGTTATGAAATCAAGGCCCAACAATTCATCTTATTACCAACAAAAGGCTGGACTTGGGATTTGGATGCGTTTGAGAGTTCCTAATTGGCCAATAGCGAAACTACGAAATATACCCAACGCGAATTTTGAATTTAATGAGAACTATCTTAAAGTCGGACAGGGTTTGCCACTTGTTACAAATATTGATGGTAGCGGATATTTACAGATAACTTTTGATTATGATGTAAAATATATTTTGGATGAGCAGTCAAAAAATAAACAAATACTAATTTCAATTAAAAAAGAAGATTTTAATACTGACAATAATAAGTATTGTAGCGGATATTTGGATCTTGTTGACCCTGCTACAACAACACAAACAATTTATACATTAAATAGTAAAACATTTGAAAATATCGATGGCAAGGTAAAATTGACTGTTCCAGTTGAAAAAGGAGACAACTTATGGCTTAGAATTGCTCCGCAAAATAGTAATGGTGGTTATTATGCTGTATTGGATAATTTGAAAATAACCTATATATCAGAATAATCTTTAGATTACTTGTGTGTATTTTAGACAATGCAAAATGCGAAATGCATATTGTGTGAATTTTAAGAGTCATACATTAAATGTGGAAAATTTTTAAAAAATGTATCGTTAAACTCTTGACACTATCCTAATATATAGTTTTATTGAAAAAAGTGATGATGGTATTTTGGTTTTGATCAAGACATAGTAACAGAGTTTTATGAAAATGAAATTTATGAGAATGGTATGACAGAAGGAATGCAATAAGGAGTTTAGGAAACATATTTTATTTTTTAAGTAAATGCATTTTTATAATTAGTAAAATTGTATTCACTATTTTTTATTGCATTGATGCCTGCATAAATACACATAAGGTTGTTTTTTGGTATTTGCAATATCTCTGAAACTTTAAATAAGTTTTTAAAATATTTTTTATCTATAACTTCAGTTGATTTAATCTCGTATGCATATAATTTTGTACCTCTTTCATCAAGCAAATCAACTTCAAGCTGGTTTGTATCTCTATAGAAATATCCGTCAGCATTTTTCCCATTAAACAATTTATTTTTTTTAAATTCGGAGATAACCATGGTTTCAAAGATATAACCAAATTTGCCATTGGCTCTTAAACTTTCTTTGTTCTCTATACCAAGTAAGTGACATAAAAGTCCGGTGTCATAAAAATATATCTTTGGAGATTTGACAAGTCGTTTTGAAATATTTTTGTGATAAGATGGCAATTCATAAATCAAATAACTTTGTATGAGTATCGATATCCACGATTTCACAGTAGGCACTGAGACACCACTTTCATTTGATAATTTAGTGTAATTAATTGGCTGCCCGGAATGAATTGCCAAAAGTTTTATAAATCTTTTGAATGCTATTGCATTTGAAATATTTTGCAACAGGCGAACATCTCTCTCTATATATGTATCAAGATAACTTGGAAAATAATCTTGTGGGGAAATATCTCTGTCATAGATAGGTGGATAAAAACCATTAAATAGTATGTCATCTAATCTATCTGGCAAAAGTTTTTCGCTGTCAAGTTCTGCAATTGAAAATGGTGCAAGTGTTAGCATTGCAGTTCGACCAGCTAGACTTTGTGAGATGTTTTTCATTAAGTTAAAATTATGAGAGCCAGATAAAATGTATTGACCCATTTCTTTTTTGTTATCTACTTTAGTTTGAATGTATGAAAAAAGATTTGGCACTCTTTGAATCTCGTCAAATATACAATGGTTATCATATTTCTTAAGAAAATCTCTTGGAGCAAATTCTGCAAAATCGCGTGTGTCGGGATCCTCAAGCGAAACATAGGTATAGTTTTTTAGCAGCTCTTTTAATATAGTTGACTTTCCGCATTGTCTAACTCCAGTGAGTGTCATCACTGGGAATTTCTGTAAATATTTTAATATTAGGTTTTCTATCGTTCTTTTTATCATAAGTATATTTTACTATAAAACTCTGAAAAATACAATATAAATTTTCGGATTTTCAGAAAGTTGACTTACCCCCTATGCAACCCCCTATCTTTTATAACTTGTAGGAGGTTGGTACTGGGGAGGTGGGAAAAAAGTTATGCTTGCAAGTGTATTTTGCGAGCTTAAGGTCGTTGCTTTCATAGTATGATAGATAAGATAATAAGGATAAAAGGATTACTTGCA
>CADCOW010000194.1 GCA_902803205.1 uncultured Eubacteriales bacterium
AACTGCTTGACCAAGAAGCATAGTAGATGTGATATCAGATCTTGCTCCTGGATTTCTTCCTACTGCTGATGCACCATAACCAGCTGCGATACCTTGACCAACTCCTGGTCCGATACCTGCTATAAGTGCAAGTCCTGCTCCGATAGCAGAGCAACCCCAGATAAAATCATGTCCTGTAAAATTTGTCATATTATTTTCCTCCAATTATTTAACTATATTATTATAATTATAATTTAGTAACCATTTTATAATTTATCGTTTACATATACCATCGTAAGCATACAGAATACATATGTCTGTATAGCCCCACTGAATAAATCAAGATAGGCATGTAAAAATGCTGGCACAGCTATTTGAGCAAGTAATGGTGTCATACCATACCAAAGTCCAAGCATTATAACACCTGATAAAAGATTTGCAAATAGACGGAGTGAAATTGAAATTGGGTTTGCAAATTCTCCTATAAGATTTATTGGGAATAAGACTGGAATCGGCTGGAAAAGTCCTGTAAAGTGTCCTACACCGTGATTCTTTATTCCTTGGAACTGAACTATCAAAAATGTGAATAATCCGAGACAAAATGTCACACCATAATCTGCTGTTGGTGCTCTCATACCCAAAAAGCCTGAGAGATTGCAAGTAAGTATAAATATAAATATTGTCCCGATGTAATTTATAAATCTATTTCTATTTTCTCCTAAGATACTATCAGCCATTCCATTAAGCGCTTCAACTGCCATCTCTATAAAATTTTGAATACCGGTTGGTATCTCATCTGCATTTTTAAATTTAGAGCCAACTACAATTCCAAAAACTAAAATTATGATTGTGATAATCCAAGATGATATAGCAGTTGTTGTTATCCAAACTTCTCCACCTAAAAACTGAAAAGGAAGTTTGTAAACTCCTTTAATCATAAAACTCTCGGCCAAATCATTTCCTGTTAAAAACAATCCCATTTATCATTCTCCTTCACTACTTTAAAACCTTTATCATAGTGTATCTATATCATTTATATTATTCATAATTTTTTATAACAACATTTGTAATATTTTGTTGTGCAACATTTACACTTAATTTTTGCATCATTTACAACTTTCGCTCAAGTATTGGTGTCGCATATGCTCCCACTTTCACTCCAAGTGTTGCTGTTAAAAATAATATCCCACCAACTACCCCAAATACTTTTTCATTTATTATAATGATGAGTATTATACAAAAACTTATAAGTCTAACTATACTTGATATGACCATATGTCTTTTTGCGAAATTATCATCATTTGCATCAACCGACTTAGTCACAGAAACTGTCATTGAGTATATAGCAAACATACTATAAATATATCCAATCAACACTGATAAAACATTTTTTATCAACTGAGTCGCCATTTCCGCATTTGCCATATTTTTTATCTTGCAATATATTATAGTAGAAATTATTACTATAATTAATAATATCGCATCATAGATGGAAGAACCTATAAGCATACATCTCATCGTTCTTACCACTTTGTCATCTATATTATTCTTCTTCATCAGCATTCTTGCCAAGTGCTTGCTCATTTACAAAATAGGCTACATCTCCTGTAACCACTGCAACAATAATGCACACAAGTATAATCACTGCAAATATAAAACCAATAATAAACATCATCTACCTCTAAATAAATAGTTTTTCTTTGTTTTAAATCTCCTATCTATTTTACCAAAAAACTAAACATCTTACAATAGGAAATTAAGTAATTTTTAAACATTTTTTAACTATTTTTTAACATTTATTTAACCTAAACACTATTTACATAACCTATATTCATCTATGGTTATTATATTCTTAGTATATTAATATGAAATGACCTTTTCTCCGAAACAGCCTAAAGAATTATAATTTTTCTATCCAGCAGTTTTTAATTAATTACTCTTTACTAAATAAAAAAAATGAGGCTTTAAAAAGCCTCGTAGGGGCGGATATTATCCGCCGAAACGGTGTCCCTAAATCACCAATAATATACCCCGTCCCCTAATTTACTGTTGAAGTAGTATCACTATGCTTATCTCCTTTAGACATATCAAGATTATGTTTCATTTTCGCATATATAGAACCTTTTACTTTATTATCAGATGGTAATTTTTCAACATTTGCTATGGGACAAAAACATACTTAAAACTATCATATTATATATTTGACTATAATTTTAACATTTAGTTAATAGAATTCTCAATTGATTTTGCAATGTTTTTAGCATTTATTCTGTCACATCTAATTTTAGTTTGTATTTTGCATATAGTTTGTCTATTAAGCGCTATAAAACGACTAGACAAAATCATTTTTTGAAATCAAACTTATAAGTTCGATTCTGTATAATATTAAAGATTTAATACCATTTAGAAGTTCCTTTAACTTAATTCCCATACACCATTTGTAATTGTCAATGCTACATTTTTATTTAATTGTGAAGAAACCATTATAAAACAAGGAGAATTTTTTTCAGTTTCTATCACTAATCTATTTTCAGTGCCTTGGCTAAGTTCGGTAGGAGTTGTAGATCCATTGATTAGTAAAGCATGTGTCGTACTTATACCGTCTTGAAAAGGGATATTTGAAGCCATTATTTTGACTATATCTCCAACACCTTCTGAGTTACAATCAAGCGTTATAACTAATTTGTCGCTTTCAGCCTTATCAGATAACAGAATGCCATTA
Organism: uncultured Eubacteriales bacterium; assembly: GCA_902803205.1. Lineage (GTDB taxonomy): Bacteria > Bacillota > Clostridia > Lachnospirales > Lachnospiraceae > UBA3633. The sequence goes on from CADCOW010000194.1 coordinate 2,702, forward strand.
GCAAGGCTAACGTCATTACCATCATATTTAACACTTTGTATTATGTCATTTGCCGATAAATAACCACTCTTAGGAACTATTAGCCAGTTACCCTTAAAGTTTGAAAATACATTGCGGTTCGCTTCGGAATCGGGTCTGTTTGTACGATAAATTCCATAATATGACCATGGGGGTTGTTCGGAAGTTACCAGCAATCTTTTATGGACCTGGCTGTTAGTCGTCTCAGTGGTGTAGTCCATGCAAGATGTTAACTGCATTGATGCATCCCACGTAAATTGCATATCTTTCACATTAGGTTCCAAACCGTCAAAAAATGAATTTATTTCGTTTTGATAAACATCGATTACAAAAAATTTCAAATTAGCATGTTGTGAAGCAGATTGCTTTGGCTGTGGTTCAGTTTTCCTCGGTATCTTGTTCCAAACGCAACTGAGCACGTCGGATGTAGAAAAATGGTTATCAGCATCACACATGGCAGTACCTGATTCATCATACCTATACCATCGCTGGTGCCAACAATATAACCAGTCTGGTCTGTTGCATCTTGTTCAGTATGTAATGTTATTGAGCCATTCCAGGGACCCGACACTGTCAAATTATTAGAACTATTTTCAAATAAAGTAAAATAAGTGCTTGTAATTTTAGGAATACAAGTTACAAATTCATCTCCCCAAAATATAAAATCTTTTACCTTGTATGGAGAGACCCATTGCGAAGTAGCAGCGACACGAACACCTGCGAGATAAGAGGCGATCGCTCCATCTATCTTGCTATCTATTGAAGTATTATATTGGTCAATCTGACTTTGGAAGTTATTCTTTAGGCTATCAAATTCAGCTTTTGTG
>CADCOW010000195.1 GCA_902803205.1 uncultured Eubacteriales bacterium
ACCTAATCACCGAAAATGACAGTGCAGTAAAAAATTTATTTGTCAGAATTTTTTAAACGGTGCTGCACACCAGAGTAAGGAGGAAAATCAAATGACATTCGTACCAAAGGCGAATGACATTGCTACTAAAAAGTGGTATGTCATTGATTGCGACGGAGTTGTCCTTGGACGTCTCGCAACTAAAGCTGCAGAAATTTTACAAGGAAAGCATAAACCTACTTATATGCCAAATGTAGATATGGGAGATTATATAGTAGTAGTAAATGCAGAGAAAATCAAAGTCACTGGAAAGAAGCTTGATCAAAAGATTTATTTCCATCATACAGGGTGGCTTGGCGGAGGCAGATATATTACACTTCGCGATTTAAAAAATAAATTCCCTGAAAGAGTTGTTGAGTATGCTATAAAGGGAATGTTACCAAAGGGACCTCTCGGCAGACAAATGTATAAAAAATTATTTGTATATGCTGGACCAGAACATAAGCATAAGGCTCAGAAACCTGAGACCTTGAAGGTATAGGAGGAACCATATGGCAAAGTCTAAAGAAAGATATTACGGTACTGGTAGAAGAAAAAAATCTGTTGCAAGAGTTTATCTTATGCCAGGAAAAGGTGAAATAACAATCAATAAAAGAACAGTTGATGATTATGTAGGTCTTGAGACATTAAAGAAAATAATCAATCAACCATTTGTAGCAACAAAGACAGAAGGAAAATTTGATGTGCTTGCAAATGTGTATGGTGGTGGAACATCAGGTCAGGCTGGAGCTATAAGACATGGCGTTGCAAGAGCACTTCTTGAAGTTGACAAGGACTATAGATCTGCACTTAAGAAGGAAGGACTTTTGACAAGAGACCCTCGTATGAAAGAAAGAAAGAAATATGGTCTTAAATCAGCAAGACGTGCACCACAATTCTCAAAGAGATAATTTCAAATTACAAAATATTGCCCTCCAAAAACATATGGGGGGCTTTTTATTTTTTTAAAAATATGATATTATATATTATACAAAGATTTGACACATATTTTAGATACAATTTACATAATATAAAGAAAGGAAATATAACTATAAGGAAACTTAACTTAAAAAAGTAAAAAATGATATTTTTTGAGGTGCCCTATAGTTATGTGGTGTTAATATGAAAATAAAAATTAAAAAAATTAGTCTATTACTTTGTTTTGTAGTAATGGTGTTTAATTTATTTGCTTGTAAAACTGATACGGCAGATAAAAAAGTAGCAAATGCTGAGACAGAGACAAGTGAAAATACAGATGAATTTGATGGCAATGTGATGGAAGTTGTGAATATTGAAAAAGGAAAATTCAGCAAGACTTTATCAAAGCCATTTAAAAAGGATACTTATACTAAAAAAGAGCAGGATAATATAAATGAGGTAAAAAAAGTTCTTGATAGTATAGATCTTGAAAAAGATTCAAAAATTATAGAATGTGTATATGGTAGTTTGGATGATGATCTAAGTGTATGGTCACTTGTCAAAGATAGAAATGGCAAAACACTTGATAATTATGGAATAATAATTAGAAGTGGTGGTAAGAATTATGTATTTGCTGATGTGTGTCATGGAAATAATGCAAATGTGGATTATGATGAAAAACAAAAAACTGTATATGTTGCAGGAGCTATGATGGAAGGAACAGGTACACATACAGAAGCTTTATATGCTTTTAATGTTGGGAAAGGGAAAGTTGAAAAAAAAGCATTCGTAGATCCGTATGATGTTCAAAACTATTTTGAAGAACAAATTAACTTTGATGTAAATAATAAAGATATAAAATTTAAGATAAAAAACAAAGTGATTTCAGAATTTACTGATACAGAAGATGGACAAGGAACACTTAGAGCACTTGCTATAGGAGATCAGATATCATATGAATTTGATGACAAGCATAATATAAAAGTTAATGTGACACCAGGAAAACAGTTTGTTACAGTGGTTACTATGGATCAGATAGAAAAAGATATGTCAGTTGGTAAAGTAGTACTTGTATCATCAGGTTCTGAGATGGTAGCAGTAGAAGTAAAAGATAACAATAAAAAAGATGATGAAGATTTAAAAGTGGTAATTAATAATCCTGCTGGGACTCATATCGGAACTACTGAAATATTGTCATATGAAGATGTGCCAACATTTGTAGCAGATGTGAAAATAAATGGAACAAATGCAACATTTGCAAATATAAAAGTTTTAGAATAATATTTAAGGATATATTATGTGTGGAATAATTGGTTTTACTGGAACTGGTGATGCAAGAGGAATAATTCTTGATGGACTTAAGAGACTTGAATATAGAGGTTATGATTCAGCGGGCATAGCAGTTCAAAATGGCAATGAAATAAATATGGTTAAGGCACAAGGGAAGGTTGATAATCTTATAAGTATTGCAGAAAAAAATGACAAACTTATAGGTACTTGTGGTATTGGTCACACAAGATGGGCAACTCATGGTGTGCCAAATGATGTAAATGCTCATCCACATTTATCAGAGGATGGAAAATTTGCACTTGTACATAATGGGATAATAGAAAATCAATTAGAGATTAAAGAACGACTTATAAAAAAAGGTATGACATTTAAAAGTGATACTGACACAGAAGTTATGGTACAACTATTGTCATATAATTATGATGGAGATATAAAAAAAGCAATCTTAAAAACAATGTCAGAGATTGTGGGGTCTTTTGGTATAGGGGTTTTATGTGCAGATAATCCTGGAATTGTATATACCGCAAAAGTTGCAAGTCCAATAGTTATAGGACTTGGTGTCGGTGAGAATTATTTTGGTTCTGATATAACTGCATTTATCAATCATACAAAAAATGTAATAGACCTTGATGACAATGAATTAGCTGAAGTAAGTAAAGATAAAGTTACAATATACAATTATAAAGGTGAAGAAGTTAAAAAGAGTATACGAAAAGTAACCTGGGATATAGCAGCTGCAGAAAAAAGTGGATACGAACATTTTATGCTTAAAGAAATTATGGAGCAACCTGCTGCTATAAAAGCAACTATTGAACCAAGAATAAAAGATGATAAGATAGTTTTTGATGAATTAAATATTGATATTAAAAAATTTGATAGAGTTTTAATTACAGCTTGTGGCTCTGCTTATTATGCTGGATGTGTAGGTAAAAATGTAATAGAAAAAATATGTAGACTACATACAAGTGCAGAAGTTGCAAGTGAACTTAGATATAGTGATCCGATGATAGATGAAAAAACTCTTGTGATAGCTGTAAGTCAATCTGGAGAGACTGCAGATACAATCGCTGCTATGAAAGAGGCAAAAAGTAAAGGTGCAGTAGTTTTGGCGATTGTAAATGTTGTAGGAAGTACTATTGCTAAACTTGCAGATTATGCTATATATACTTGGGCAGGTCCTGAAATTGCAGTAGCAACAACAAAGGGATACACAACTCAAATAGCAGTTTTTTATATGTTTGCAATATGGGCTGCTAAACAATTAGGAAAAATAGATGATAAAAAATATGTAGAATACATACAAGATATAAAGAGATTGCCAGAAAGAGCTCAAAGAACTCTTGATTTGAATACTAAAGTTCAAAAACTTGCAGATAAATATTTTCATAACAAATCAATTTTCTTTATAGGACGATATTTTGATTATGCAGTATGTCTTGAAGGGTCGCTTAAATTAAAAGAAATTTCATATATACATTCAGAAGCATATGCTGCAGGGGAACTTAAACATGGAACTATCGCTCTTATAGAAGAAGGAAGGCTTGTGGTTGCTGTTTGTTGTTATGAGCCATTACTTGATAAAATAATTTCAAATATTCAACAGGTAAAAGCTCGTGGTGCAGAAGTATTGGCACTTGCGATGGAAGATAATAAAAAAATATTCAAAGAAGCAGATGATGTGTTGCTTGTTCCGAAAACTGATGATATATTTATGCCAATAATAGAAATAATCCCACTCCAACTTTTTGCATATTATGTAGCAAAAAATAATAAATGTGACATAGATAAGCCAAAAAATCTTGCAAAATCAGTAACAGTAGAATAGTAGGTGGCAACAACATTTGCCAAATTTTAATGGTGAAAATATTGTCAAAAAAAATATTTATAATAATTTTTTTATTATCGTTAGTATTTTCTTTTACATCTTTTGCGGTATCTTCTAAAACAGCTATTGAACAAAATGCTATAAATATTTTAAATGGCTCTTATGCACCATATATTTTTAATAAAGATCATCAATTATATCTCAAAGCAAATGCTATTAAAAATTCAAATAAATCAATACACACTGTGATAATTGGTAGTAGTCATTTACAATCGCTATTTACAAAAGATGTAGGAACTAATTGCATCAATCTCTCTATTGGTGGAGGCACATTCCAAGATAAGTTAAATACACTTGGTCTTCTTGAATATTATAAAGTAAAGTATAATAGAGTGATTATGGATTTCACGATGGTTGAGTTGTGCAATTTTATTATTGGAGATTCAAAAACAAATCCATTAAATAGTTTTGGAAAATATTTTATAGAAGTTATAAAGAATAAAAAAAAGAGTAAGCCAATAATTGATTTTAATAAATATTATAAAAATGTAGATGGATACGATTTGACGAGAAAATATAATGAGGAGGAACTTGATAAAAATTTGTTTTATTATAGACAAGATTTTTCTACTTTATATAGTAATCTTGTATATATAAATAGAGAAGCACATATGTCTAAAATTGATGAAATTATGGAATCAGAAGCGAATATAGCAAAATTTAAAATTAGCAAAGAAGCAAAATATATTGTTATTGATATGATAAAATATTTTAATAACAATAATATAAAAGTAAATCTAATGATGATTCCAAAACCACCAGATATATTTGATAAACTTGAAATGTATAAATTCCCAGTTGTTAGGGAAATGACAGAACTTTTTATAAATCTTGTTGTAAATTATGGTTGTAGGATTGAGGGAGCATACGATCCACATTTTATAGGTGCTACGATGGAAGACTTCTATGATTGTTACCATATGTATCCAGAGTCATTTAAGAAGTTTTATAAGTTTGATTGATATAAGGAGTTAAAATGCGAGTTTCTACCTATGATACATATATGTCTATTTCTAAGATATAATTCTTCAATTAGCAATTTTAATATAAGTAAATTTTAAAATCGTCATTTGGATGACGATTTTTTATTGTAAAAAAACACTTGACAAATATACCCTATGGGGGTATAATGTATATGGAGGTAATGAGATGGCAAAGAATGAATTTATTCATAAACATAAAAAGAGAACCGAAGCGGAAAAGGCTAAACTAACAGCAAGGCTTAAAAAAATTGAGGGTCAGGTTAGAGGCATTATAAAAATGGTAGAAAATGATGCATATTGTCCTACAATAATTATTCAAGTTATCGCTGCTAATAATGCTTTAAATAGTTTTAATAAAGAATTGTTATCTTGTCATATAAGAAATTGTGTTAAAGCAGATATAGAAAATGGTGATGATAGAGCAGTTGAAGAGTTTGTGAAAATGATAAATAAGTTAATGAAATAGTATTATGAGGCAGATATTATTTGCCTGAAAGGACATTATGAAACAATTTTTAGTTGAAGGGATGAGCTGTGCTGCTTGTCAAGCAAGAGTGGAAAAGGCAGTTAGTAAGGTAGATGGTGTTACATCTTGCAGTGTATCACTGCTTACTAATTCTATGGGAGTAGAAGGCACAGCAACAGATAGTGATATTATAAAAGCAGTAGTTGATGCAGGATATAGTGCAAAAGTAAAAGGTGCTGCAAAAGATGAAAAGAAAAATAATTTTTTTGATGAAGATGCATTAAAAGATACTGAGACACCAAAATTGGTTAAGAGACTTATATCGTCTGCATTCTTTTTAATAGTCCTTATGTATATAACTATGGGACATAATATGCTTAATTTCCCACTTCCAAAAATTTTTGAGCATAATCATATAGGTCTTGCTATAACACAGATGTTACTTGCAATTATTGTTATGCTTATAAATCAAAAATTTTTTACAAGTGGATTTAAATCTCTTATGCATCTTGCACCAAATATGGATACACTTGTTGCACTTGGCTCATCTGTGTCGTTTGGATGGAGTTTGGTGGTCCTCTACCAGATGTCTATAATGATAACAAATGGTGTAAGCAATATGGATTTGATGCCATTATATCATAATGAATTATACTTTGAATCGGCAGCAATGATACCTTGCCTTATAACTATTGGAAAGACTCTTGAAGCAATGTCAAAAGGTAGGACAACCGACGCACTTAAATCACTTATGAAACTTGCTCCAAAGACTGCAAGACTTATGGTTAATGGTGTAGAAAAAGAAGTACATATAGATGAAGTGAAGATTGGAGATATGTTTAAAGTTCTCCCTGGTGAAAATATACCAGTAGATGGAGTTGTAATAGATGGTGTCTCAGCTGTAAATGAATCAGCATTAACTGGCGAATCTATACCTATAGATAAAAATGTTGGCGACAAAGTATCAGCTGCCACAACAAATGAATCAGGAGTTTTAATTTGTAAGGCTGAGCGAGTTGGAGAGGATACAACACTTAGTAAGATTATAAATATGGTTTCTGATGCGGCTGCAACTAAGGCACCTATAGCAAGAATTGCTGATAAGGTTTCT
>CADCOW010000196.1 GCA_902803205.1 uncultured Eubacteriales bacterium
AACAAAAGCAGAATTTGACAGTTTAAAAAACAACTTTCAAAGCCAGATAGACCAATACAATACAAGTATAGATAGTAAGATTGATGGGGCTATTGCTGCCTACCTTGCTGGAATTACAGTGGAGAAAAAGAGAAATGTTGATATTATTGTGACAAATTATAATGATATATATTGGATACCTAATATAAAAATTTATGGTAAATATAAAAAATGGACAAGTAATACTAATAAAACTGTAATTACAACAAATCAATGGTTCAAACCAAATGCAAATGAAAAAAGACATAATATACGTGGTATGGGTATTGAAATATTTGATATATTAGATACATTAACAGGAATTATAACTGGATATTTTAGTGGGTCATATTCATCTGTAAGTGGTGGTTTAGCGGAAGGCCGTTCTTCTTATGTTTCATCCTCTGGATATTCACAAACATGCCCAGTATTGTTTATTTTGATGGAAAAAGAAACTGATGGTCAATATTATATTTCGCAGAATGCTCCATGGAGAAATGATATGGTTGAATATGCTACAATGATTTCTGAACGCCATTTCTATGATAAACTGAATGGTAGTATGGATAACTGGATGTTTAATGCATATGATAGAGCCGTGTGGACTGGTAATTGGACTGGTCATACGGTTGTCGAAACCCTAAGTGGTGGACAAATATTTAAATATAAAACATATTTATATTCATTAGCAAATAACACGTCAAATGATTGGGCAGAAATTAGGTCAGTGATGAATACTAGTAACACTGCATGGCCAGTTCACTATGCAGATATGCCGGCCGTCCATTACGATGCTGGATATAACATGTCGACAAATGCTTTGTATACTACTGGTGCAGGGATTTCCAGTGACTATTTTTCACGTGGTTGCACATGGACAATAATGGATAGTGCATCAGCATCGGCACAGTACAATTTACTAACAAAAGGTATGATTGGTACTGATTATAGTCAGGATGTAAATGTTGGATATTATACTAAAACTCATGGTGAAGCACGACAATTTGATTTTACATCTAGTACTGCTAGTGGCACAGCATCTGGTACATTGAATTCAATGAATTTTATGAATGCAAAAAAATCGAGAAATGGTGTTTCCGATTATGAGAGAAGAACAATAACTGCGGACTTTACGATTGGATATCCTCACTGGCCAACTGCTGATATACGCAATTTATCATCAAATACTTTTAAGAATGGAACAACACCACTTAAAATGGGTGATGGTATCATAGTTTTAAATTCTTCTGAAAGTAAAGGGTATCTTCAACTTACAATGGATTATAAAGTACATTATTTATTAGATTCAAGTACAAACAATAAAATTACATATTCAATTAAAAAAACAAATTTTAATGACTCAACTAATAATTATTATTATGGATATAATAAACTTGTAGACCCTAATACCACAACTGACAGTGCTATAGAATTGAAAAATAAAGTATTTGAATCTACTGATGGAAAACTAAATATTACTATTCCAGTTGAAAAAGGTGATAGTGTATGGATGAGAATCGCTCCACAAAATGATAGTGGTGGGTATTATGCAAAAATGAATAATTTAAAATTGCAATTAATTACGGAACAATAACTTAAAAAATGTATAAAAAATAAAAAGAATTACATACAGTTTTCAAAAAAGCAAGGTACGAGTGCCTTGCTTTTTTATTTGAATTGTACGGTATATAGTTAATATTTCATAGTATGTCCCTTCCTACCAATTCACTAAAGATGAAGTGAATAAGGGAGATGATGACTCCAGAGTTTTAACGAGCATAAAAAAACAAGTCCTCTAATCTTATGAATCCTATAAGTTAGACCTATTTTTTTTTTGAATAAAAAAGTAAATTTGGGGATGGGGTATATTATTGGCGATTTTGGGACACCATTTGGGCGGATGGTATCCGCCACTACGAGACTTGGGAAAGCCTCATTTTAATGTCCATTTTTACCAAATTCTTTTGTAGTTTTTTTCCGAATTTTTAAGGGGGTGTTTACCTCCTATCATTTTAAATATGTCTAATTTTATCCTGGGGAGGACCCTCTAACTTATTGGGGGTAGTAGTGGCAGATATCATCTGACATTATTTAGGGGAGGATAATATCCTCCCCTACGCGAAGAAATATTGTAGCCACATGTAGGGGTGAAGTTTCATTAGCAAACCGTAGGGGCGGATATCATCCGCCCACATGTAGCAAACCGTAGGGCAGATATTATACACTCTTTTGTAGTAAACCGTAGTGGCGGATATCATCCGCCCAAAATCTATAAGATAAGGTCGTAAGTAATAAATTATGAGAAAGAGCACAAAAATAGTTAAGAGAATTTTAGCCCTATTTTTAGTTGTGCTTATGAGT
>CADCOW010000197.1 GCA_902803205.1 uncultured Eubacteriales bacterium
GGCAGGGATTCGAACCCTGGTGGCATTGCTGCCCAACGGTTTTCAAGACCGCCTCGTTATGACCACTTCGATACCTGTCCATATAATCCAGTAATATTTATGTGTCAAAAAAAATACTTTGCCAATACTCATCGGCAAGTCATATTATTTTATAATAAATTATGCTTTTTGTCAATATAAAACTTTCATATTTTTTTAACATTTTTCTCACTAAATATGGTATAATATGAAGTAATTTTAATTTGTAGGAGGTATTATGGATTTTGGAATGATGCTTAAATTAGGTGGTATGTGGGCTAAATTCACTAAAAACCACCCTAAATTTCCACAATTTGTAAAAGCAGTTAAAAAAAATGGTTTACAAGTTGACACTATAATTGATTTAAAACTTACTTACCTAGATGGCAATGTCATTGACACCAATCTAAAAATCACTGATGATGATTTGAAGATGTTTGAAGAACTAAAAAATATGAAAAAATAACACTCATATTTTTTCTTCTCAAAATTTAATAAAAATATTTTATTAATCTTGTATTATATATATGCCTTCATCAATTGTTAAAGAAAGTTTTTTACTTATCTTTGCAATTATTCTATGGCATATTTGTATCAAGATTCATTATTATTTTCTACAAAAACATTCAAGAAGTTTTCAACCTCATTATAAAAACTTTCTTTTGTTATATTAAGACTATTATATAATGAATCTAAAATTTCATTTGTTTTTATTCCATTAACAACCCAATAATTAAATATATATTTTTTTTGGTACCTCTATCTTGCTACTATCTCTACATTGCCATAAGTTCCACTAATTATTCTTGTTGCATGGTTATCTATGACTATTCCGTTTTTCTTTATAATCCAATAATCAAGTTCTTTTCTTTGGGATGCAATTATATTTGATGCAACTGGAAGAGTTAATTCTTCGCTATATGTATATGAAGTGAATACAACATAGTCTGATGCCAGGTCTCTCCATTTGTTCCAAGATTCCAAGTGATAGAGTATGACAAATTGTTATACGCTGCTACTAATTTAACATTTAAGGTACCAAGGTTCATACTTATATTATCATCAAGAATTGCGCGAATATTATTTTTATAGTAAATGTTTGAAAGTAATCCTACATCACTCAAATATAATTTTATAAGATTTTTATCTTGAGATTGTATGAGTGGGAAAACTGGGTTTGCTATTGCATCAACATTTAATGCAATGCCACTATAAATTAGATAATCAAATTCATTTTGATAATTCTTTTTACTTTTGCCTTTAATACCTTCAATATCTTTTATCACAATTCTTTTTTCTTGTTACATAATGCGGAAGGTATCAAATCATATATCTTCATTATTTTAAGTTTATTCTCTTTATCATATTTGCTTGCATCTTCTTTATAGAAATTATAAATCTCATCGTGAATATCTCTAACATATTGTATGTTGTTATTATTGATAAAGTTATTTACTGCATCTGGAAATCCGCCTATCAATAAATATTTTTTGAACAAATCCATTATTCTTATATGAAGTGGCTCTGACAAACTTTTATTTTGCTCAAAAGATTCTTTCATATGAGATATAACATCATCTCCCACACCATTTGCATATAAAAACTCTTCAAAATCTATAGGATACATTTTTAATATCTCTATATACCCCATAGGTATAGAACTTGTTTTGTTTAATGTTATTCCAAGTTCTGACCCACTGCATATAAAATTATATTTATTATCATCTTTTAAAAACTTAAGCATCGTTATCAAATGTGGGTAAACTTGTATCTCATCAAGAAAAATTAGTGTATCTTCTTTGTTTCCTAATTCTTTTCCAAAAATACTACTTATTTGCAAATAAAAATCTTGAATAGTTTTAATTTTTTCAAATTCCTTGTTACTATTAAAATCATTCAATAAATTTATTTCAATAAAATGCTTAAAAAGGCTATTGCCAACAACTCTTATGATAAAAGTTTTACCTACCTGCCGTGCTCCATCTACGATAAGTGTTTTATTTCCATTTAGAAGTTTATATTCAATTTTTTTACTAATTTTCCTAAATATCATTAAAATTGACCTTTTTCCTACGAATAAGTCAATATATTTTTATTAAATTTTTAGAATAAGTCAATTTATTTATATTTGATTTACTGATTATTATGTGAATAGTAGAAAGGAACATTATATTTTTGAAGAGATATATCACTACATATTAATATTAATCTAAATAGTGTTCACTCAACAATGTTAAAAACGTGCATAAAATAAAAATTTATCAACAAAATCAATAGTTTTTCTTCAAAAATATTATAAATGTGTTA
>CADCOW010000198.1 GCA_902803205.1 uncultured Eubacteriales bacterium
TATGAACCCAGAAGAAAAAGCAAGATTAAAAATTGATGAAAAATTGAAAGAAGTAGGTTGGGACATAGTATCAAGAGATGAATATGTCCCAGGATTAGCTTTGGCTGTAAAAGAAGCAATTATGGTTGGAAATCACGAAAGTGATTATCTTTTATTTGTAGACAATAAAGCCATAGCTGTATTGGAAGCAAAAAGAGAAGAAATAGGTATTGATAACAACAAGAATGTTTTTTCGCAAGCAGAAGGTTATGCAAATACACCTGAGAAGTGGTATGATTTATGGTTTGATAAAATACCATTAGTATACATTTCAAATGGAAAGAAATTATTATACAAAAACCTGCTTGATAAAAATTCTAAATATGAAGAAATAGATAAAATGCATAGCCCTAAAAAGATGTTAAAATTAATTAATAAGACATCTGATTATGGAGCACTTGTTAGATTAGATAAAGAGTATAATGGGAAATTATTAAGAGATTGCCAATATGATGCAGAGTTAAAACTTGAAAACTCAATTAGAATTGGTAATAAAAAATCATTAGCTATACTTGCTACTGGTGCTGGAAAAACATATTTAGGATGTCTTGCTACATATAGATTATTAAACTACACAAGAGTAAAAAGAGTATTATTTTTAGTTGATAGAAATAATCTAGCAACTCAAACATTAAATGAATTTAGTGCATTTGATAGAACTGAAAATGGAGATAAATTAACAGACCTTTACACAATAAATAAGCTGAAGAAAAATGAAGATATAAACTCAGATATTGTTATATCAACAATTCAAAAATTATTTACTGTGCTAACTGGGAACACTATAAAAGACGAGGACGAAGACAAAGAAGACGAGATAATAAATGATAATGAAAAAATTGATGATAATGTAATGGAATTGGGTGATAATATTAAACTTCCACAAGATTATTTTGATTTTATAATAGTTGATGAATGTCATAGGTCAATATATGGTAAATGGAAGAAGGTATTAGATTATTTTAACAATGCAATAATTCTTGGTCTTACAGCAACACCAACTGATGAAGCCTATGCTTTTTTCAACAAAAACATAATTGAAAAATACTCATATGAAGATTCAATAGTAGATGGAGTCAATGTCCCATCAAGAATATACAGAATAAAAACAAAAACTACGACTTTTGGTGGATTTATTGATGTAGGGAATATGGTAGATGAGTTGTCGAAAAAAACTAATAAAGAAATTAGATATAAAAGTGGGATTAGAATAGACTTTGATAAAACCGCACTTGATAGAACTATAACAGATACAAATCAAATTAAAACAGTTTTAGAGAATTATAGAGATGCCATCTATACGGATTTGTATCCAGAAAGAGAACCAGTGTGGGAATATATACCTAAAACATTGATATTTGCAAAAGATGATAATCATGCAAAAGAAATTGTAAAAATATGTGAAGATGTATTTAAAATTAAATTTAATAATAATGAATTGCCAAAAAGATTTGTGCAAAAAATTACATATTCTTCAGAAAATACACAAATGTTGATTAGAGACTTAAATTTTGACAAAAACTTTAGAATTGCAGTAACAGTAACCCTTGTAGCTACAGGAACTGATGTTAAACCACTTGAAGTTGTTATGTTTATGAAAGATGTAATATCTGATGTTCTATATACTCAAATGAAAGGAAGAGGTTGTAGGATAATAAGTGCTGATAAATTTAAAGAGATTACTCCAAATGCAGAATACAAAGATAGATTTTATATAGTTGATGCAGTTGGTGTGACTGAGAGTGAAAAAAATATACCAAGAACAAGTAATGATAAAACTGGCAAAAAGAAATTAAATATTGAAAATTTATTTGAACATATAGCCCATGGTGAAGTAAGTGATGAAAACCTTGTGTTACTAAGAGATTATCTATCAACAATAAATGGAAGATATGCAAATAATCAACTATTTGGAAGACATTTAATTGAATTAATTGAAAAATACAATTTTTCACCAAAGAATTTTGCTGATAAAATAAATAATTGCATAGAGAATAATCTTTTACCAGAATATATAGATATAAGTAATCCTAATATAGAAAGAAAAGAATTAGTCAATGAACTTATAAGTAATTTGCAAGTAAGAAATAAAATTTTAGAATTATATAGAGGATATAGAGTTTCGTTTGGCGATAATAAAGATGAAGTAATATATAAAGGTTTTTCAGTAGAGAGTGCAAAGTCTTTTATTGAAAATTTTGAAAGTTATATTAATTCGCATATTGATGATATTGAGGCACTAAGAATATTGTATAATAATAAAAATGAAATTATTACACATAATATGTTGGTCGATATGCAAGATAAGCTTGTTAATGAAAATAGTTTATTTAAACCATATAGTATATGGACTAATTATCATGTGCTTGATAATAAAAATGTTGAAGTGTTAGATACTAAGTATAATGTAAATGCACTTACTAATTATATACCATTATGTAATTATGCAATGAAGAAGAGTTATAAGCTAAATAGTCTATTTGGGCAGTATTTGAAAAGATATAATTTATATCTTGGTATGAGTCAGAGAACATTAAATGAAGAACAAGAAAAAGTAATGAAAAGAATATCTGAATATATAATAAATGGTGGTGCTATAACAAGTGAAGAGTTAAATATAATAGATACTGATTTGTGGAGAAATGGTATAAATGCATTTAAGAATATAAATTTATTATCAAATGAGATGAATACTCTTGCAAAGTTTATTTTAAAGGTGGCATGAAATGGCAAAAAAGAAAAATATAATAGAATCTAATAATTTAACTGAGCAATCATTAGTAAAAAAGATATGGGATATAGCAGATGTATTGTCATCTGCAGGAGTCTCTTTTACAGATTATATAACTCAACTAACTTATCTTTTGTTTTTGAAAATGGATAATGAAAGAGAAGAATTGGGTTTAAAATCAAGTATAAAAAAAGGATATAAATGGGAAGATCTTAATAATTTAAGTGGCGAAGATTTGGTGGATAAATATGAAGAAATATTAAAAGAACTTGCTAAAGAAAAAGGGATAGTCGGGACAATTTTCACTAAAGCAACAAATAAAATTAATAGACCAGCAATGCTTAAGAAAGTAATAGAACTTTTAAATGAGCAAAATTGGTATATGATGGATGGAGATTTTAAAGGGACAATTTATGAATCTATATTAGAGAAAAATGGGCAAGATAAAAAATCTGGTGCAGGACAATATTTTACACCAAGACCATTAATAAGTACTATAGTAGATTGTATAGATCCTAAAATCACAGAAACAGTTGCGGATCCAGCCTGTGGCACAGCTGGTTTTTTACTTGCAGCCTATGAACATATGAAAACTCAAAGTAAAGATATAGAAAAACAAAACTTTTTAAAAAATAATGCATTTTATGGTGCGGATAATACAGATCTTGTAGTGACACTTGCATCAATGAATATGTATTTACATGACATAGGAATAAACAAAAGCCCTATAGTATGTGCCGACTCACTTGTAGATAAAAATGATAATACATATGATGTGGTTCTTGCTAATCCACCATTTGGGACAAGACCAAAGGGAGCAGTAGAAGTCTCATCTTCAAGACCTGAATTTATAAAAACATCTGACAACCAAGTTAATTTTTTACAACATATAATGTCTATGGTTAGAACTGGTGGTAGAGTTGGTGTAGTCCTTCCAGACAGTATATTGACAGATAGTGGATCTACTAAACTTGTTCGTGAAAAATTATTGAAAGAATATAATCTACATACTATATTAAGGCTTCCTACTGGTATATTTTATGCTCAGGGAGTAAAGACAAATGTTTTGTTTTTTGAAAGAGGAAAAGAAACAAAAGAAATATGGGTATATGATTATAGAACTGGTATAAAACATACACTTGTTACAAAACCACTACAGAGGAAAGACCTTGATGAGTTTGTAGAATGTTATAAAAAAAGTAATCTGAATAAAAGAGAAGAAACATATAGTGATAAGAATCCAAATGGTAGGTGGAGATGTTTTAGTAAAGATGAAATATATAGTAGAAACGAATTAAGGCTTGATTTTAAATGGATAAATTTTGATGAAGAAGATGAAAGAAGCATAGAAGAAGTTGTATCTGATATGGAAATAGAAGCAGATTTTATAAAGAAACAAGTTTCTGAGTTAAAGAAAATATTGGCAAAAATATAAGGAGACTAACTACATGAGTGAACTTTTGAAAATAGATAAAGAATATGCGAACTGGATTGAAGGAATTAGTAGAAATTTTAAGAGATTGCAAATTAAAGCAGCATTTTCAGTTAATGTTGAGATGCTTAGGTTTTATTGGATTATTGGAAAAGGAATTAGTGAAAATTTAAAAAAATCTAAATATGGTGATAACTTTTATAATAATCTAAGTAATGATTTAAATGATAGAATTCCAAATGTAAAAGGATTTTCAGTAAGGAATCTACATTATATGTATCAGTTTTATCAGTTGTTTACAGATTCGCAGATTTTGCCACAGGTTGGTGCAGAATTGGTTGATAACGAGATTTTGCCCCAACCTGGGGCAAAATTAGACAAAGTATCAAACGATGTTCAAAACATAGAAAAATCTGCCTTTTTTGCTATACCATGGGGTCATATTAAAATTATAATTGATAAATGTAATGATAACATTGATAAGGCTCTTTATTATGCAAAGCAGACAATTGAAAATAACTGGTCAAGATCAGTTTTGCTTAATTTTATAGATACAGATTTATATGAGAGAAAAGGTAAAGCTATCAATAATTTTAGTAAAAATTTACCTGATATAAATAGTGATTTGGCAAAAGAAATGACAAGAGACCCCTATAATTTTGATTTTTTAAGTATTCGTGAAAAATATGATGAAAAAGAATTGAAGGATGCTTTGATGGATAATATTCAAAAGTTTTTACTTGAACTTGGGAGTGGTTTTTCTTTTGTAGGTAGAGAATATAGACTTAAAGTAGGCGAGACAGAGCAGTTTTTGGATATGTTATTTTATAATATCAAATTAAAATGTTATGTAGTTATAGAAGTGAAAGTTCGAGATTTTAAACCAGAAGATATGGGACAATTATCAACTTATGTAAGTTGTGTAAATCATATATTGAAAAATGATAGTGATAATCAAACTATAGGAATACTTATATGTAAAGATAAGGATAATGTTTTAGCAAAATATGCTGTTGAAACTCAAAATGAGCCAGTAGCAATATCTGAATATGAATTATCCAAACTGTTTCCAAAAGATTTTAAATCAAGTATGCCAACTATAGAAGAGATAGAGAGAGAATTAAAATGATAGATGTAAATAAAGTAAAACAAAAAATACTTGATATGGCTATAAGAGGGGAACTTACAAAACAATTAAAGTCTGATGGCAATGCAGCAGATTTGTTAGTTGAGATACAAAAAGAGAAAGAAAAACAAAACATAGTGGCTCGTAAAACTCGCCCATACACTGTAGGGGCGAGCTGTGCGAGCCTTAATGCCGATAATGATTCAGAAATGCCATTTGAGATACCAAAGAATTGGGTGTGGTGTAAATTGGGCGAAGTAACGGTGATAGAAAGAGGTGGTTCGCCAAGACCAATCAAAGCATTCATAACTAGTGATGAAAATGGAACTAACTGGATTAAAATTGGAGATGTAGAAAGAAATGGTAAATATATAACTAAAGTTAAAGAAA
>CADCOW010000199.1 GCA_902803205.1 uncultured Eubacteriales bacterium
AATTGCCAAGAGGGATCCAGAATTATTTTTGAATTCACATAAACAACCAATTGTTATAGATGAAGTTCAATATGCACCAGAACTTTTTTCATATATAAAAATAGCAATAGATAAAGGTGCAACACCTGGTACATTTTACTTAACTGGCTCACAAAGTTTTAAATTGATGAAATTGGCACAAGAATCGCTTGCTGGTAGAGTTGCTGTTTTGCAATTACCAGCTTTATCGCAATCTGAAATTTTAAATGTGCAAAATGATGAATTTAAAACAGAATTAGAAAATTTGAAACTAAGAAATGGCATAACATGTGATATGCATGATATATACAAAAGAATTTTTGATGGTGGTATGCCTGCACTCATTAGTAAAAAGTATACTGATAGAGAGGTATATTATTCTTCATATATAAAAACTTTTATTGAAAGAGATGTGTCGGAAGAAATAGAAGGAATTGATAAATTCTTATTTTCAGATTTTATAAGAGCTTGTGCTTGTAGAATTGCAAATGAATTGAACATACATTCTATAGCTATGGATGTGGGGATATCTGATGATACGGCAAAGAGATGGCTAGCAGTTTTAGAAAAATCAGAAATTATATTTTTCATACATCCTTTTTCAAATAATTTGCTTAAAAGAACTGTAAAAAATAAAAAAATGTATTTCTTTGATACAGGTATAGTAGCATATCTTTTAAAATATAGTAGCAGTGAAATATTAATGAATGATGCAATTAATGGTGCGATATTAGAAAATTATGTTGTAAATGAACTTAGAAAAACTTATCATAACAATTGCAAGGAAGAATTGTTTTATTATTATAGAGATGTGGATGGAAATGAAATTGATTTGATAATAGATTATGATAATCTACTTCATCCAATAGAAATTAAAAAATCAAATGTTCCTAGTGATAAAATGGTAAAAAGTTTTAAATGTCTTGACAAATCAAGTAGAAAAAGAGGAGCAGGGTGCCTTATATGTATGAAAGACAAAATTACAGTGATAGATAGAGAGAATATAATGGTGCCAGTGTGGATAATATAAAAAAACAGTGATAAAAAAGTATTATTTATTCTTAAAATGTGGTATAATAATAATTTAGTGTATATATGAAATGCACCTTGTTAAGTTGAAAAAATATGGAAACTTTGTATAGAAAATATAGACCTCTTGATTTTGATACGGTCGTAGGACAGGATAGCATTGTTCGGACACTCAGGAATCAAATTAAGGAAGGAAGCATAGCACATGCTTACTTATTTTCTGGTACAAGAGGAACAGGGAAAACAACTGTAGCAAAAATATTTGCAAGAGCAATTAATTGTCCAAATGAATTAAATGGAAACCCTTGTAACGAATGTGCAACTTGTGTTCAGTCTATAGAAGGAAATAATATCAATATTCTTGAACTTGATGCTGCATCAAATAGTGGTGTGGACAATATAAGAAGGATAACTGACCAATTAGAATATCCACCACAAAATGGTGAGAAGTATAAAGTATTTATAATAGATGAGGCACATGCACTTACACAAGCAGCAGTGCAAGCATTTTTAAAAACTTTGGAAGAACCACCAGAGTATATTGTGTTTATATTAGCTACAACAGACCCAAATAAATTACCTGAAACTATTTTATCAAGATGTCAAAGATATAATTTTAGAAGAATAAATATAGAAACTATAGTTTCTTATCTTGAAAAAATTTGTAAGGAAGAAAATATAGATATAGACAATTCAGCACTTACACTTATTGCTGAAAAAAGTGATGGAAGTATGAGAGAGAGTTTATCTACACTTGATAGAGTGAGAACTTATTCAAGGAGTGATAAACTTACAAAAGAAAAAGTTTTAGACATCTTAGGTTTAGTAGATGATGATGATTTTAGTGTTATTGCTAATGCCATAAATAATGCAGATATAGAAAAATCATTTAATACTTTGAGCATTTGTCTTGAAAAAGGTAAAGACATAATTCATTTTACAAATGATTTTATATGGTATCTAAGAAATCTTTTGATAGTAAAAGATTTAAGTAAAGCAGTTGAAACACTAAATATAACGGAGAGTAATTTTGAAAAATTAAAAAAAGAAACAGAACATTTTGCTAAAGATGTTCTCATATATTACATAGAAGAATTGTCAAAAACTGTAAACTTGATGAAATATGATGAAAATAGAAGAGTGCTTCTTGAAACTGCATTTATAAGACTTGCAAGTCCTGAGACAAATTTCACAGAAACTGCAGTGATGGCGAGACTTAAAAAACTTGAGGAAGAAAAAGATAAGATTTCATATAAAATAGTGCCTGACAAAAATGTGGATGCTACAAGTGATGAAAATAAATCAATTAAAGTTGATAATGAAAAGAAAGAAGATAAGATAAAAGAATTGGTTTTATCACCTGCAACATTTGAAGATGCAAATAAGATAAAAGAAAATTGGATAACTATATTATCAGAAATATCAAGGACAAAGAAAACTATATTTGCAAAAGCAAAACTTATACCAATTGGAGATGAGGAACTTAAATATATAGAAGTACAAATTGAGAATACCTTATTTGATTTATTAATTAAAGATGAGAAACTTGAAGAATTTGTAGAGAAGTTATCAAATGTATCGGAGAAACTCATAAATAAAAAAGTAGAATTTAAAGTAGTGGCTGAGAAAGATTCAAAATATGCTAAAGAAGTGTTGTGGAAAAAGGAAGATGTATATGCTAAAATAGATGGAGTGATTGAAGAAGTATGATAAGTAGTTCTCTGAATTTACAAAATTTAATTTCTGAATTTGCAAACCTTCCTGGGCTTGGTAGAAAATCTGCAGGTAGGCTTGCATATTATATTGCAAATGCACCAAAAGAAAAAATAGAATCATTACTTGATGCGATAAAAAATGTGAAAGATAATGTGAAAAGATGTAAAGTTTGTTTTTGTCTTTCAGATGATGATGTGTGCAATATTTGTAGTAGTGATAGTAGAAATAAAAAACAAATAATGGTAGTAGAAAATGAAAGAGATATGCTTGCATATGAAAATGTTGGAGAGTATAAAGGCTTGTATCATATCTTAGGTGGGGCTTTATCTCCACTTATTGGTATAGGACCAAATGAATTAAAGATAAAAGAGTTGATGACAAGACTATCTGGTGATGTAGATGAAGTTATACTTGCAACTAATTCATCAGTTGAAGGAGAAACAACTGCAACTTATCTTGCTAAAATTATAAAACCACTTAATATAAAAGTTACAAGAATAGCTTCTGGTGTTCCAGTTGGTGGTGATATAGAAAATATTGATGAAGTGACTTTACTTAGAGCATATACTGGGAGAATGGAGATATGATGGATCAGATAGAGTTTGAAAATTTAGTAGAAAAATTGAAAAAACGAAAAGCAGAGGGTGATATAAAGACAGCTATTAAAGTTGCAAATAAGATTCCTTGGGATGAAGTAGAAGACATAAATTTACTTATGTATGTGGCAGGTATATATGAAGAGGGAGAAAATTATAAAGATGCAAAACTTATATTAGAATATGCTTATGAGATTGCACCTGTAAAAAATAGATTGTATTTTGGACTTTGCCTTATCAATGCAAAATGCAAAGATTTAAAAGCTGCGATAAGTTATTTTATAGATTTTGATAAAAGTTTTCCTGATGATATAAGAAAAAAATTGCTTGAGTATTATATTTTGAAGGCTAAAAATGCTTCATATGATCAATTAAAAAGAGTTTTGTCAGAATATCTAAGTGAAGAAAAAGATGAGAAGATGTCTTTTGAACTTGCACTCGTGTGTGAGAAACTTGGAGAGACAAATGAAGTGCTTGAGATATGTAATTTTATAGTAGATTTTTTTGGAGTTAAGAAAAATGGATATGGTAAAAATGCCTTACTTTTAAAAAAGAAATATACTGATTTAACTCCAAATGAAGAGAGGCTACTTGAAGATGCAGAGATAGGATATATAAAAGATGAAGATAGAGATATAGAGTTTAAAGAAAACTTGGAGTTCTATAATGATATTCGTCCAGAAGAAGAAAGAACAAATATGAAAGTTGAGAAAGTAGTTCGTGAGAATGAAAATACTGTGACAGAATCAAATGGTGATGAATTAAATGAAAAAGAAATTCCAAATAGTATAAGTATCTCATATACGCCTGATGAAGAAAGTTATGCAGAAAAAGAGAAAAACAAGATGGCATTTTTAAGTAAAGAGCGAGATGACAAAGCAAAACTTAGAGAATTGATTAAAGAATTAAAAGAAGAAGAAAAAATAAAAAATAGTGAGTTTAATAAGTTTAGACAAAAAAGTTTTGAAAGAGGTAGGAGGTTTGAAAAGATGAAACTCAGTGATACAAAATTACATATGATTATAGAGGCACATTCAAAAGAAGAAGGAGTTGATATAGCAAAAAAAGAAATTGAGTATATTCATAGCATATTAGATGAAAAAGCATCTATTGTAAAAGCATCTGCATACAATATGAATGAGAAAGGTTTTAAGTTTTATGCTGACAAGATAAAAGATAAAGATTTTATAATTGAAAATGCTGGACAACTTAAAAATGAAGTGTTAGATGATATAGAAGAATGTATAATTAATAAAAGAAGGAAAACTATATTTGCTCTTGTTGACCTTATAAATAATTTTGATAAAATAGCAGTGGATAGACCATCATTTATAGGTAGGTTTGATATTTATTCAGTATTATCAAGTAGACCTCAAGAAACATTAAATGCTACAAAAGAAGAGATTGATGAATTTAAATCAGAGAGAGAGCAAAATAATAAAAATACATTTGATAAAAGAGAGGCAGTATTTGAAACTGATGACACAAAAACTGCACATAGTGATAAACATGAATCACATATTGATAAAAATACGACACAAGCAAGTAATACTTCAAATCACAATGTAAATAATGATGCTACAAGTAGTAGACAACAAAGAGAAATTAAAGTAAATGAAATGACAATAGATGAGTTTGTAGAAGAATGTAAGACTTATGCGAAGAGTATAGATTGTACCCTTACTGGTGAAACTATACCAGCACTTTATGAAAAAGTTGAAGAGATGAAAGATAAAAATATTATCTTAAATAAAGAAAATGCTGAAGCCCTTATAGAGGAAGCAGCTGATAGAGCTGAAAAGCCAAAATTTTTCAAGAAACCTAAATATGATAAAGAAGGTTGCTTAATACTTATGGAGGAACATTTTAATTTTTAATGCAAGAGTTAATATTAAAAAATTTAATAACAATTTTATTTGTAATTTTTATTGTATTTAGTTTTATGAGTGGATTTGCAAAGGGGTTTTTGAAGATGGTTATCTCCTTTGGAAGTCTTATAGTGTCTATAATACTTACAAGGATGCTTACACCAACAGCAGCAGAGACAATAAAAAATATAACCAACATAGAGTCATCTTTAACATCAGCAATTTATGGTGCATTAACTAAAAGTAATATTTATGATAAGATAGATTTGCCATTCATGAAAAATGTAATTGACACTGGAAATATAGAAGAAATTTTAAGAGATAACCTATGTAATGGTATGGCAAATGCAATTATAAATTTATTATGTGGAATTGTTTTGTTTATAGCTATATTTATAGCATTAAAGTTGGCTGTAAAAGCTCTTGATATTGTAAATTATATTCCACTTGTAGGACAATTAAATAAAATATTGGGTGGTGTGCTTGGTGTAGTAGAAACTATATTTATTTTATGGATAATATTTGCATTATTCAGAGTTTTTGAAGGTGTGCCTCAGATAAAAATTTTGGTAGATAACATCAATTCATCATTTTTGGTAGGTTCATTATATCAGAATAATTTTGTATATGATTTTTTTGCGAATTTATTTAATGCTGGTTCAAATGCAGTTTAAAGGCATTTTGAAAGAGTAAATAAAAAATAAAATAAAAAAATAAAGGAGAAAGTTTATGGGAATGTTTGGGATGTCTAAAAAGGAAGAAAAGGAAGTTACTAAGACAGTAAATGAAACTGTTAAAGAAGGCAAAAAAGTTATGGCTAAGGTTGCTAAGAAAGGGAGAGAAATTGGCAAGGAAGTATTAAAGAAAGGAAAAGAATTATCTAATGTTGCAAAACTTCAAGCTGATATTGTAAAGAACAAAGCTCAGATTGAAAAAGCAAAATATGATATTGGAAGTGAAGTAGTAAAGAATGGCTTACCTATAACAAAGGCAAATGAAAAAGTGAAAGCAGCACTTGATAAAATTGCAAATTGCAACAAAAAAATTGCTGAAAAGAATGCAGAACTTAAAAAGATAATGAAGTAATTGAAACCATAAAAAGTGAGAAAATAGGGGCAATACCCCTATTTTTATGCCTATATGTGTAAAATAGCAGTTTTTTGCTTTTAATTAGTTTATAAAAAAGTTTCAAAAAAACATAAAAAATACTTGCAAAAAAATTTATTTTATAGTAAAATATACAAGTTATTTTATGTGATGGCCCGGTGGCTCGCGAATGTCCAGTGGACATTCGTGTAGTATATTATCAATGCGGGTTGGATGAGTAATGTTTTAGTTTTTAATGGCCCGGTGGCTCGCGAATGTCCAGTGGACATTCGTGTAGTGTATTATCAATGTGGGTTGGGTAAGTTATTTATTTTTTATTATGGCCCGGTGGCTCAGTTGGTTAGAGCGCTGCCCTGTCACGGCAGAGGTCAGGGGTTCAAGTCCCCTTCGGGTCGCAGTGGGCGGATGATATCCGCCCCTACATTTATGGATGGGTTCCCGAGTGGCCAAAGGGGGCAGACTGTAAATCTGTTAGCATCGCTTTCGGTGGTTCGAATCCACCC
>CADCOW010000200.1 GCA_902803205.1 uncultured Eubacteriales bacterium
AAGAGTAATTCCACACGAAGAGACAAAAGAGAGAATGAGAAAAGTTTTAGCAGATATTCAAGATGGTTCATTTGCAGGTAGATGGATAGCTGAAAATAAATCAAATGGTAGAGCATTCTTTAATTCAAAGAGAGACAGTTTAAAAGACCATTTGATGGAGAAAGTTGGAAAAGAACTTAGAGAAAATATGATTTGGGGAAAAGATAATAACCTTGATACAGCATCAAATTAGTATGATAAGGAAAAGTGAGAGCCTATGCTCTCATTTTTTATGGATAAAGTGACTGAATTGACCTATAATTTTATAGGAAAATGACAAATTAAAAAATAATTATTTAAAAGAGGATATAGATGCATATGCAAAAATCATATATTAAAAGATTTATGTCATTTAAAAAATCTTTTGAAAACAAAATTAATAGTTATATAAATAAGTAAATAATGAGTAATCTTTTGTAATAATTAAATGTAATTTAGTTAATGAGTAAACCAGTGTGCGATTAGCCACTGGTTTTTTGTTGTTTACAAAATGTTAGAAAACAAAAAAACTTATTCCCTGTAAGGAAGTATAATAACAGGGAATAAGTCAAGATGCTTAAAATTTTGACTTTAATCTAAAAAAAAGGAAGAAAAAAATATGATTGAAAAGATTAAAGAATTTGAAAATTACTTAAAAACAGAAGAAAGGGCAGATAATACTATCAATAAATACTTGCGAGATATCAAAGAATTTTATAAATGGTTTTTAAGAGATAATCCTAAAAAATCTTGTATAGGCGAACATCATCAGCCAGAAGTTACAAAGGAGATATTGCTAGATTATAAAGAATGTTTGAAAAATTCAAAACTTAAAGTATCAAGTATTAATTCAAAGATATCGTCTCTCAATGCATTTTTTACATATACTGAAAATGAATCGCTTAAAATTAAAGTTCTTAAATGTCAAAAATCGTTATTTGGAAGCAAGGAGAAAGAACTGACAAGACATGAGTTTAATAAATTATATGAGGCTTCTAAATATAACATTAGGCTTAAATATATAATTGAAACTATAGTAAAAACAGGGATAAGAGTATCTGAAATACAATATATAACAAGAGAGTCACTTGATGCAGGGAAAACTATAGTTGACAACAAAGGTAAAATAAGGACAATTCTTATACCGAGGAAACTATGTAAATTATTAAAAGATTATTGTAAAGGATCTTGTGGGGGAGAACATTTGCAAAGCCCGATAGAATCAGGGCCTATATTTTTAACACGAACAGGTAAACCAATAAGTAGGAAACAAATATGGCAAATGATGAAAGATTTGGCTACAAAGGTTGGAGTGCCAAAGGAAAAAGTGTTTCCACACAATTTGAGACATTTGTTTGCGAGAGAGTTCTATAAGCAAACTCATGATATTGTAAAACTTGCTTCAATTCTAGGGCATAGTAGCATAGAAACCACAAGGATTTATATGAAAGAAACAGAGGATGAGTGTAGGCATTCATTAGAAATAATAGAGATTTTGAAGGAATGAACACCTAAAAGACATAGATAAAAAATTAACATTTTTCCAAATTATAATTTAAAGAGAAAAATAATTTGTAAAAAAATTAATAAACTATTAAATATAAACTATGCAGAAAACTTCATTATTAAAGTATAATTAAAGTGCCTAGAAATAGGTAAGGCAGAATGAAAACGGGAGATAGTTTTCTAGATAGGCTATCACTCGGGCGGTGATGCCACAAAACTTCCAAGTACTTGCATAATGTAAAGGGGGTGATGTGGAGATGAATGAAAATTTCGTCATTTGTTATATGATTGTTTTATTACTCATAATCATAGCAACAAAAAAGTAGCCAGTCCGATTGCTAATGGTGTTGGCTACTTTTAGTTAAAACCATGGCATCACCGTCGAAGTTCTGCCTTTTTATTCATTTAATATTAGCATAAAAGTAATGAATTGTCAAACATTAATAGATACATAATAAAAATTATGTCCTTAATATCAAATGAGTTAAAGTAATCCTTGATAGTATTATAACAAAAAAGTCATATATAATCAATGAAAAAAGTTAAAAATTTCACTAAAATGTTTCAAATAGTTTTAGCTAATTGTGATATATTTACTAAAAACTAGTTTTATTGTATAAAAACTTAACATATATGTGATATTTCACTATATGTTTTATTTTTATGAAAAATATGTAGCTAAACAAGTATTATTTTAATAATTAACTAAAAAGTTATCTACAAAACAATAGTTTACAAGCTGAATCTAAGTTTTTATTGGGACATAATTTTTATTATGTCATGTTATTTACTATAATATGTTTTTTAGGAGGGTTATATGTTTTGTAAAAATTGTGGGGCAGAAATCGAAGATGGAAAGAAGTTTTGTCCTAAATGTGGTCAAGATTTATCAAAAAAAGTTGAAGATACTACACAAGCACAAGAAACAATGCAATATACTCAATCAAGTAATAATTTTAAGTTCGCATCAATTCTTAAAATAATATATAGATTGAGTATATTGGTTTTTGGAGCGATATTTATGTCACAAAGTTTAGTGTCATGTGGGCATAAGGGTTATGAATGTTTTGTTGATACATTTAAACCTGATAGTGGTATTATGATTTCAAGTTCTGATTTGATATATGGCATAAACCATGGTGGGATTGGGGTGTATGTTGTATCGTTCATTATTATCTTATATGTTTGGCTTTTATTATTATCAATAGTACAAAAAGATTCATTTTGGAAGAAAAATCTTCACACAAACATATTTATTCCAGTAATTTTAGGATTAACTGCATATTTATATAATAGATTTGGTGATAGTAGTTTTAAGCCAACTAATTATGTATTTATTTGCATAGGTATTTCTATATTTATAACATTATTATATATTGTCATAAATGTGCAAACGAAAGTGGAATATAAAAAATATTTGGTTGTTACAAGATTTTTAATTTTAATTGTTATACAAATTGTATATATGTATATTTTTGGTGCAATAATTCCATTTATACAAGGAAATATTTCATAAGAATTTTAGGAGGGTATTAAGATTATGAATTGTCCAAATTGTGGAGCTGAAATAAGTGGAGGTAAGTTTTGTGAAAAATGTGGAGCACCTCTTACAAATGCAAGTAATAATGCGAATTCACAAAACTCATTTTTTGATAAGTTAAAGAATCAAGCAAATAAAGCTGCGACTGACTTATTAGCAATAAAAAGTGATTTTTCAAATGGAAATATATTGTTTAAGGTTTCTAAAATACCAAATGTTCAAGAAAAGAAGATAAAAGTTGAAGGCAATGAGTGTGCCTATTTTAATGATGGCAGTGGATATACCAAGCACGAAGAAACGTTTACAACGACAGAAAACAGTTTTGTATGCTACTATTTAAAAAATGAAACAAAGTTTAATAGTATTTTAAATCTATCATTTAAGTCAAAAGTTAAAAAAGTAGAATCTGGAGATGAAATATCTGTAGGGTTAAAGTATAACTTGTTATTTTTTGTGGAAAATATTGAAGTTTTCTTTAATAAATTAATTTCATTAAAGCAAGATACTTGGAAAGTTATAGATATTAATTCAGCTATATCATCAAAACTAAACGAGATAGTATTGAGTATTGTTACAGAGGGTATTTCAAGTAGTGGGAATTTAGATTTAAAGGATACTAAGATTCAAATAGATAGCTTCAATGATAAAATCACAAAGAAAATTAATGCTTATGCAAGCGAGTTTGGGATTAAATTGGAAGTAATAAACTTGGATAACATTAATATTGATGTAAATGAGATTAATAAAGTGTTAATTGATTATTTGTATAAATAGTTTATTGGAGGGTAGTATGTTTTGTCCAAATTGTGGTAAAGAGGTTAAAGATGATGATTTATTTTGTGCTGAGTGTGGATGGAAGAAAGGGACTAAGGTAGAAACAGATAGTATTAAGCCAAACAAAAGTGGTGGTATAAAGTTGAATATACCAGCAATGTTATCTTTGGTTTTTATAATTGCAGTGGTATTTTTAGTTGTTAGTAAGACAGGGTTAGTTGGACATAAAAATGAGTGGGTAGAAAAAAATGGTTATAAATATTATTATGATGAAAGTGGTAAAAAAGTAACAAATAGAACCATTGAAGTTGATGGAAAATATTATTATTTTAATAGTGCGGGATATGCAGAAGAAACTGTTAACCCTAGTGTTAAAAGTCAAATTGATTCTTTATATAGTAGCTTAAAAAAGAAGCATGAAGAAATTATGGATTTTGGGCATCAATTGGAATCAACTGGAAGAATGTTTGATATAGCGGGACCTGCAGCATATAAACTTGCCAGCCTACTACAAGAATATAATAATAAAAGTTCAGAATTTAGCAAAATTGATAAATCAAATTTTTCTAGTAGAGATTTAGAATACTATAATTCAAAAAAGGCAGATATTGATAGATGGCGTAAAGAGCATTAATATGTGACTTGTCCCCATTTTATGGTAAATAAATTATAAGAAGGAGCAACAATAAAATATGCAAACGGGAATGAATAGCATTATGAGTATTCTGGTTTTGCATCAGCATATGATGGTGGTGGGCATATAGATATATATGTCACTGAAATTAATAATGTAAAAATGGATATAGAAGTTAGAAATGAAAATATAAAAGATAGCGATAAAGAGTTTGTTAATAAGATTTATGAGATGATAGAGAGATTTAAAAGTTTTGAAGATGAATATAAGTAAGGAGAAGAAGTAAATGAAGAATGCCATTGAAGAAAAGTATGTTATTTATGATTATTATCCTACAGATCTTGAAAAGTATGAGTATTTGTATATAGAAAATATTAATAGCAAAAAAATCAGATGGGTAATGCATGTTGAAGAAGCTTTTTTGTTTGAAAATGAAAATGAAGCGGCTGATTTTATATTTAAACATGAGTTAGTTGGAGCACAACAAATTAAAGTAAGATTTCTTCCACAAAATATAAGGTAATTTATAGTTATTGATATGATAGATTACAAAGTAGAAAATTTTGTGGATAAACGAAGGATATATGAAATAGATCAAGATGAGTTAAAAAAAGAATACAATAAATATAAGTCTAGTATTCCATTTATTAGAGATTCATATGTTGAAAGTGATAGAGATAGAGAGGAAAAAGGAGAGGTTTTCTTTTCTAACAACACTGACAATGATAAATATTTAATGAATTATATAAGTAAAATTTCTAATGAAATTGATGAAAAATTTGCTAAAACATATTTATCTAAGGTAGATAATGTTAGTAAATATTTAAGCATTTCACAACCTTTTAAACCAGCTATCCCTAAAATTTTTATATCACATTCACATAAGGACTTGAAATTAGTTATTCAGTTTGCTGAGAGATTATATGAAAAGTTTAAGTTAAATAGTTTTATCGATTCTAAGTTTTGGCCATATTTCAATAATGTTATTGAGAATAATGTAAAAAGAATATATATCAATAAGCAAGGGAATGGACAAAATGTTTGGGATATAAGTAAGTATGTTAGAGATATAATAGACATTTATTTATTGGAAGCATTACAACTTCAATTACTTAATTCAGAAGTTATTATTATAATAAAAACAAATAATTATTCATATAAGTCACCATGGATAAGGTTTGAGAAGAATGTAATTGATTATATTTGCAAGATTGAGAATTGTAATAAACAACAAATTTTTGTTAGAGATTTGATGAATCAAAGGAGTCTTTATTAATTGTAATGAGTAAGAAAGAAGAATATACAATCAAGTCATTAGAGTTTTTGCAAAACATAATAGCAAGATTGAATAATAACTCATTTAACATTAAAGTATTTGCAACAACTATTTTTGGACTATTAATTACATTATATATAGAAAAGAAAAATATACTTTTTATATATGTTTGCTTGGTTTGTATGATTATGTTTACACTAATGGATAGTCTATACCTATGTAACGAAAGAAAGTTTCGCAAAATATATGAGAGTTTAATTAAATCTTCAAAAGATAAAGATTTAAAAGTGTTTCAATATGACATTAATAATATCAAAGATATTACATTTTTTAATGTAACAGTTTCATATAGTATTTTGTTAATTTACTTGAGTATGATTTCGGTTTTAATATTTATAGCTATATTTTACTACAATTAATAACATATAATAAGAATGGGGAAAAGAAATGAATAGTGTAGAAAAGTCAATAAAAATAGGACAGTTTAAAGAAGTAATAGGCTATAAGGGAAACGAAGGTGCAAATATCAAATTATATGTTGAGGCATATAATAATGATAGTATAATTTATCAACATTTGACTGACTGCCGGATTTACGAAGATCGTTCTTATGACCAAGAAACTATTGAGATATATTTTGATAAATTTGATGTTGATTATAAAAAATATGGTTTGAGATTGTCATACAACACAAATTTTCATGATTTTGAGTTTGAGAATAATAAGCTTAAAATAATAGATGATAAAAACAGTATTGTTGTAATTATATGGAAGTTATAAAGTTTATGAAAACTTGATTGTTAACTGATCTAATGTTTTATTGCTTGAATGATGTGAGCATTATGCAAATGGTTATTTGAAAGAGTTTAAAAGAGTGTTAAATGAAAGAAATGAAAAATATAATTTTTAAGGAGAAACTAAAAATGTTGAGAAAAATCTTAACCTTATTAATGTCTCTGGAATTAATTCTAACAATCACTGCCTGTGGTAGTGGTACAACAACTATAAAAGTGACAAATGAAGATGGCAGCACACAAAATGTAGTATTGGAGTCATTAAAACCACAACTTCAAAACGTCACACCGATAATTGACTATGCGGGTAATACATCTATTGATCAGATGGACTATGTCACATTTGGACTTGATGAAAATAGTCAACCTATAGAGTGGATAGTTCTTGAAAAAAGTAATAATAGAGCACTATTACTATCAAAATATCTACTTACAACACATAGTTATAATGACAATTATGCTGATATTACTTGGGAAAATTGCACAATGAGAAAGTGGTTAAACTCTGAATATATTAATACAATATTTAGTATGAAAGAGCAAGATTCAATATTAACTACTGATGTAATCAATAATGACAACGCAAAATATGGTACTAAAGGTGGTAATAATACTAAAGATAAATTGTTTTTATTAAGTATTGATGAAGTAAATAAGTACCTTGGCACAGGTGCACAAAGAGTAGCAACTTATAAAGGTGGTGGTTCTAATGGCTGGTGGCTACGTTCGCCTGGTCGCATTCAGGATTTTGCTGCGGGTGTCGGCCGTAATGGCTACCTTAATGATTTTGGCGCCCGTGTCTATGATGCTTACGGTGTCCGCCCTGCTCTTTGGGTAAAATATTAAAAAATGAAATAATCACTTGTACTAAAAAATAACTTTTAAAAAAAGTAATATATATGATTAATATAATATTAATGATAATAAATATGCATCAAATTGATAAAGATAGGGGATAAATTTACTATGAGAAAAAAAGATGTTTTGATGAAATTTAAAAAAGTAGAAAAAAATGATGGGATGATTTTAAGAGAAAAACTATTGTTTAAAAAGTATTTATATTTAGTTTTATTTATAATATTGTTAAATGTAAATTTTTCATTTGCTAAAACTTTTGATTTATCAGAAATATCACAAGCACGACTTGTGACATCTTATAGTGCTAATACGAAAGTCGACAAAATGGATACAGTTTTGTTTGGTTCATATCCGCAATCAGATACAAGTGGAGAAACCAAAGAACCTATTGAGTGGATAGTTTTGGATAGAACTAGAAATTATGCATTACTATTATCTAAATATATTATAGACAATAGACCATATAATAATAGTTTAGAGAATGTTACTTGGGAAAACTGCACATTAAGAAAATGGTTAAATTCAAATTTTATAAATAAAGCATTTACTAGTGATGAGAAACAGAGAATTGAAGAATCAGATGTTACAAATCATATAGTATATAACAATAAATTTACATCAGATCCAAGTCAAATAAAAGGTGGAAATGATACAGAAGACAAAGTATTTTGCCTGAGTATAGATGAAGTTGTAGAATACTTCGGAATTGAACATTATTCTTGGTTTGGATATAAGTTTAATGAAAAATGTATTACAAAAAATACTAATTTTTCATCATCGCTCAATGAGTGGATGTTGAGATCCCCAGCACTAAGTATGACTGAGAGCTCTAGAATTAATCACAATGGGTCATTAAGTACAAATGTGTCAGTGAATTCAAATGGAGGTGTGCGTCCAGCCATATGGGTCAAAATATCATCATTAAGTTCAAGTAATAATGGAGATATAGCTATAAATAATAATAGTGGAAATAATAATAATAAAACTGGATGGGTTGGAGATTCATATTATGATAATGGAATAATAGTAATTAATAAGTGGATACCATATGGTTCTGATTGGTATTATGTAGGTAGTAGTGGAATAACTATAAAAAATCAGTGGGTTGGTGATTATTATGTTGATAGTACTGGAAAAATGCTTGTAAATACAATAACACCAGATGGTTATTATGTGGGTGCAGATGGTAAAAAAAGTAGTTAAACTTAAGCATGAGAAATAATTATATTACAAAATAAATTTGTATTAGCAATTAGGAGGTAAAATACTATGATAAAAAAAATCTCAACTTTAATATTGTTTTGTATGTTGACTTTATGTTTATTTTCTTGCGGTAATAGTGGAGGTAAGGTTGAAACTAAAGAATTTAAAGGAACAGAGGCGTCAAAATATTTAGATGCAGATATAGTGTCTTATAAGTTTAAGAATACATTTGAGCAACCATATGATGCGGTTTCTGGTATCCTTGTAAATTATAGTTTAAAGGTAAAAGAAAACTATAAAAAAAATATTAAGATTAATAAAATTTTAAGTGCGGATTTTAATGGAATAGGAAGGGCACCAACTAAAAGAAACAAAGACGGATGGAAATTAATTCATGGTAGTTATGATACTGAAAATAATAAGTTTCAATTTCTTTTTCCATTTTATAGTTTAGGAAATGATGATTATGCAATTACTGCAACAGATGATGTGCCACAACCATGGTTAACATTTTATTATTCGAAAAAAGAAGGAAACACAATTATTGAAGCTGCTAATAAAGAATTTAGTAACGACAAGAAAAGATATGAACAATTTTTAAAAGATTCATTTTGGGGTATGGCATATGATGTTGATATCTTTTTAGATTTTATGTTGAATTAAAACTTTGTTATGTAGTGATAATTGAATATTTAAACAAATAAGCAAATATATTTATTTGTATAAATGAGAAAGTAAAAAAGAAATATTTATCATTTCGTTGAGCATAATCATATAAAGGAATTTAGAGAACATTATCTATATGTTCAAGAATATGTTCGCGAATATTTGAAAAATAAATAATATTCTTATTAGTTTAGAATAAAACCATAAATTGTAAATAAGTATTATTAAAGGAGGTTATGGGACGATCCCCCCTAGGTTGGTATGAGAAAATTATTATTGAGTATTTTAGTATTAGTTTTTGTTAGTGTGAGTATTGCGATTGCAAATAATTACGATTTATCGCAAATATCACAAGCAAGACTTGTGACATCTTACAGTGCTGATACTACTGTAGACCAAATGGATACTGTGACATTTGGTTCATATCCACAGTCTGATGCAAGTGGTAACACAAAAGAACCCATTGAATGGATAGTACTTGATAGACAAGGGGATAAGGCATTTTTGCTTTCTAAATATATACTTGATTGTAAAGATTATAATAACCATGGTGAAAATTGCACTTGGGAAACTTGTAGTTTAAGAAATTGGCTAAATAGTATATTCTACAATGTTGCATTTAGCAATTCTGAAAAAGAGATCATTTTGACAACTAATGTATTGAATAAAATAAATGAAGAAGTATACTATAAGCGATACGCTCCAAATTATAGACCCCAAATAAAGACAGTAGCTGGTAATAATACATTTGATAAAGTTTTTCTATTGTCTTTAGATGAATTTGATAATTATTTTTATGGTTTTTATAAAGAATATAAAACATTACCAGGAGGCTGTAATTATGCCTCAAACTCAACTGGAACAAAATATGCAAAACTAATCAGTGACTTAGGTTATCATTTATTTGTTGATAATTACAGTAATGATTTTAATGGTTTTAGCCCTTGGTGGTTACGGTCACCTGGTGATTTTTTACAAAACTATGCTATGAATGTAGATGCTGATGGTATAGCCAGATCATATGTAGTTTCATCAACACTTGATGATAGAATGGATGATGGACTCTATGATGGGTATGCATTGGGTGTCCGCCCTGCCATTTGGGTGGATTTGTCGAAATCATATCAATTAAATAATACAACCGTTCAAAATACCAACACCGCAAGTGGCACATTGAGTACTAAGGGGAATAATAATAAAGAATTTAATGAAAATAAAATAATAGTCACATCAAATGAAATTGATGGCATATATTATATTGATGAGGGTGAAGATACAAGAATAGTTGTTAATTTTGATGTTAATGGAAGTAAAAAAATAAAAGCGGCTACTGAAAGAAATTTGAATAAATACTTATATGTAGTGGCTGATAATGACTATACAATTGCTGTAAAAGTTGAAAAAGTTGTTACTAATGGTACAGCAACAGTATTTCTTCCAAGTTATTATAGGAATGAAAATACAAAAACTGCTATAGAGGCTGTACATAAAAAACAAATCTTTGCATATATCGCTGAAGATGCAAATAGAACTCCTTCAAGTAGTGTTGTAGGAACAATGACAGAAAATAAAAATGATAGAGAAGTAGTTAATGACTATAAAAATAGCGAATCTGGCAAGTCAAATGGTGGGAGAATAATAGGTATGCCTACAAGAGAGGCGGAACTTAAAAAAGATGGTCGTTTCTATCTCAATAATGATATGCAATGGGATACTTGGGTGTATTATAAAACTTATTATTATTATGTGGATGGTAGTGGTAATATACTCAAGAATTTGTGGATAGAACTTAGATATGTAGGCGAAGATGGCCGTATGTATCGTGGAAGACAAACACCTGATGGACATTGGGTAGGAGATGACGGATTAGTAGTAGATATTCATCAAGATTTATATAATTCTACATTGATTGAAGCAGCCCAATCGGATGCTTGGTATAGAACTCAAAGTGGTCTTTGGTATTATTTTGAAAATGATAGAACCACAACGAAAAAAGGTTGGCATAAAGATAAAAGTGATGACCAATGGTACTATTTAAATCCAGAAACTGGTATAATGCAAGTTGGGTGGGTAAATATTGATGGGAAGTATTATTATTTTAATGAATCGCATAATAATGAATTAAATTGGTATGAAACTGGTGAAGGCTTTTTTGATAGTTACAATAAAAAAGTAAAAGCATATGGCTCAATGTTCAAAAATGAAAAGACACCTGATGGTTATTGGGTAAATGAAAAAGGTGAGTATGTTGAAAAAAATAATCAACTAATGACAAATATAATAATATTATTGGGATCACTTTTTGGATTGATAGCTGCATTAGTATTGATAACAGTAATTAAAATTAAAAAGAATAATAAGGCTATAAACAACAATGAAAAAACTTAATACTAATATATAAATATTAAAAATTGTGAAAGAAAAATTAAATATATATTAAATACCTATAAATATGAATTTATTTTGGTATTGAATAAAGTTGACATTATCATTTCAATATATTAGAATTTTAGTATTAAAAGTTGCAAAGCACAAGATGTGATTAAATAATGTAGTGATTTAGTATAATAAAAAATTATAATGGGAAAATAAATGTTTAATAAAGCACGGAAAATAATATTACTATGCATGGTTATTCTTTTAACACTATCATCATGCAGTGGCAATACTGTTAAGACCACTTCAAGCAATGATAATTCTAGTAGTACAAGTACTGATTTAAGTTTGTATAATGAAATAATAAATAAAGTACAGTTGACTATGAATATGCTTGAAATTGGGGATGAAACTGTAATAATTGGTAAAACTATTTATATGGGATATCAGCTATATGATATAGATGGTGATGGTATAAAAGAATTATTTATATATAGGTCATCTTCGCATAACAATATTTTCATAGATTCTGCCTATACAATTAAAGATGGAAAAGTAGAATTATTTAGTACACCTAATTCTGAGCCTATAAATACTATTTACAAGAATAGTAGTACCCGAGATGATGTATTTTATCCAATAAGGGATGGTAGAATAATAAAAGTAAATTATCATTGGGATACAATGGATGGATTTAGCATATATGATTTTAAAAACCAAAATACTGTAGTATATAGTTCACTTGTTAATATATATACTAAAGATGGAAATAATATAGATGAAAGAACGCTTTATAAAGATTATAGTGATATAATGTCACTTATTGGATATTTTAATACAGATTTATTGCAAGGTACAATTGTAAGTGATATTGATGTAGGTAAGAATTCATCAAATAGTTTTAATACAGATACTAGTAATGTAAATAGTGGTAATATAACAGGTAGTGCAAAATTAGGTACTTTTATATCAAGTGTTAAAAGCGCAAAACTTTTACGAGAGTATTCTGATGAATCAAGCATTGATAACATAGATAAAGTAGTATTTGGAAGTAATAATGGCATACCGCTTGAATGGGTGGTTCTTGATAGAGTTGGTGATAAAGCATTATTAATATCAAAGTTAATTATTGAAAATGAAGTATTTGATACATCAACAAATGTTAATTACTCAAATTCTTATATAAGAAATTTTGTGAATACTATAGTTTATGATAAATATTTTAATGATGAAGAGAAGAGTATTATACTTGATACAATGATTGATAATACTTCAAATAAACTTTTTATTTTGAGTAAGGAAGATTTTGTAAAATACTTTGGTAGTAATTTAAAGAATAATAGAAAAGCAACAACATATATTACAAATGAATTAAGAATGTCAAGAAATAATATAACGATAGCAAATAAACCAGGTTCTTGGTATCATGGTAATTCGTCATATTGGCTTAGAGATACTCTTGGTAATGGCAATGCAATGTATGTAGGATATTCTGGTAGATTAAATACAGATGGAGATATAATAACAATTAATGATGGAATCAGACCAGCGGTGTGGATAAATGTTAGATAACAGTATATTAAAAAAATGCTATGATTGACTGTTCATATTATGATGAAAATAACAATACTACATAGGTGGCTTCTGAGCCACCTATTTT
The DNA here is from genome assembly GCA_902803205.1 of uncultured Eubacteriales bacterium. Taxonomy (GTDB): domain Bacteria; phylum Bacillota; class Clostridia; order Lachnospirales; family Lachnospiraceae; genus UBA3633. The sequence goes on from CADCOW010000200.1 coordinate 13,306, forward strand.
TATATATAATATATAACTAATCTATAAATTATCATTGATAAACTCTCCCTATTTGTATATAATATAGGTAAAATGTTACAATAATAATTAACGGAAATAATGCTTAATTATT
>CADCOW010000201.1 GCA_902803205.1 uncultured Eubacteriales bacterium
GTCATCAATAATTTTTTCAGGTATTAAAAGAGCTTCATTTTCATTCTGAGTTATAATTTTCCATCTGATTGGTTCATATTGATTTCCGCTCGTATCATTTTGTGGATATGTACCAAACCACATATCATCATATTTATATTTTGCAACGATAGTTATAGTCCCTTGAGATTCTACTGGTATACTTGTAGTTTCCACACCATTAATTTCCCAATGGTCAAAGAGTTTTACAGATGCTGTTACTACTTTATCACTTGTTGGGAGAGCTTGCCCACTGCCAGCCCTATAAGAAGAAGGAGTTGCAAAGCCAACTATAAAATGTCCTTGTCCAAGATCCCAATTAATATCAAAATATTCATCATCATAGTGTGCTACTATAGTGACATCACCTATACTTGAAGGTTCTATAACAAGTGCATTAAGTATGTCAGCCTTTCCTGTTTGCCTTATATTCCAACCCAAGAATCCTTTCCCAGCAGGTAGATTTAATACACTTGCCCCTGGTAAAGTCAAATCAACATTATATGTGTATGATGTTGAAGCAATATAATCAGATCTAAAACTTACATCTACTCCAAGTTCCCAGTTTATATTAAATACTGCATTGTTATATACTGCTACTACTTTTATATATCCAGTTTGACTGCTACTTATTTCAGTTGCATTTTCATTTATAATATTTCCATATATGTCTTTTAACATCCAATGAGAAAAATCATGAGTAATTGGTGTCACAATACTTGTGCTTAATGGCAAAGCAAAAGAAACTCCACGCTCATACTCTGAAGGAGTTGAAAAGCCATCAACAAAATGTCCTACACCCAAATCAAAACTTAACTTACTATGCCCTGTATCAGCACCAAAAATCGCTTTCACCTGAACATCAGAAGTCTCTGTTGATGGAATTTCAGTGACATCTACTCCATTTATTTGCCAACCTATAGCTACATTTCCGCTTGGGTCTACAACAGTTGATGGATCTGGTAAAGATAGTGCCGTTCCTGGTGTATACAAATATGGTGGATCAGTTAGGAATGTTCCGAGTTCACCATTTGCTTCATTTCGTAAATCATAAATGATGAACTTTTGTGAAGGAGTACCCCATATAGGTTTAAGAGTCACATCTCCTCTCACAGTATCAGGTATACTACTTGTTGCAATGGCATTTATACCATATTTAATTAACCAAGAGAAGAGTTCTTTACCCTCTGGTTTTGTGCCAAAGTTACCAGTCGTTGGAAGTTTTTGCTTATAACCCTCACGATACTTATCCCACTCTATCCAAGTTGAGTCTTCTATAAAACATGCATCTTCTCCTAACTGCCAAATGACATTACTTTCATTTGCATTTAGTAATTCATCTGTTACATCAATATTCATTGTTGGACGAACGCCATAGCTCACCATCCCGCTCCAATCAGTTGTTGTATCAAACCCACCATCTCCATAAATATAAGGTTTAATACCATATGATGCTATATAACGAAGCCAATAAGGATTAGTCGACGATATCAAACTTGATGCATCACCTGAGTATGTTGTTTTAGGCGCTTTAGAATTCACATTGTATGATCTTACATTATAATTATCGTGTTCGTTTCTTGACAATAAGAATATTTTACAAGTGGTGTCTCCAGCATCAGTAATGTGTGTATCTACTATCGCAGATTTCTCAAAAGTTTCAAAGGCTTTGTTATAAAAGTCACCATTTAACCAACCTTTTAGTGGACTTGCAGCAAAATCATCAGCAGGTGCAATTGGTCTATGTGTAAGTATTTTTTCTGACAGAAGATATTTTTGATTATTATCATCATTTAAAACTATCCATTTTATTGGCTCAACTACATCATAATCTGTGCTACTCTGAGGATATGTACCAAGCCAAATGTATGATGGAAGAATATTACCATCACCCAAAAGATTAGAATTGTTTACTATTTTTAGTTCACTTAATGTTGCATGACTAACTTTTTGCAGTTCACTTACTGTTGCCTCTTCCTCTTTATCTTCTATCTTTACATCACTATTTGTCGCAACTATGTCTTCGTGTTTTTCATTTTCTTCACTTTCATTATCATTTTTTGCATCACTTTCGGAAGAAATTATTTCTTCGGTTTGTGTGATTGCAGTAACTTTAGCTAATTCTAATGACTTTTCAGACTCATTTATACTTTCTTCTTGTTCTTCTATAATATGACTAATTTCCATTTCTAAATCAGAACTTACAACTTCAGTATTCGCATCAATATTCGTTTCATTTTCATTATCAATGTCTTCTTCTAATTCTTCCTCTATCTCTTCTTCATTATCTATGTAAGAAAGATTATCTTCTTCACTATCACTCATAGAAGCTATATTGATTTCAACATCATCATCTATGTATGCTCTATGTGTTTCACTACCTTCGTTTGATTCAACTATATTTATTACATCATCTTTAGAGTATGTTATGTTAGACTCTTCTTCACTTTCAGCATCTTGATTGACTGCAGGAGTATCTTCTTCACTTTCAGCATCTTGATTAACTGCACGAGTCTCTTCTTCATTTTCAGCATCTTGATTAACTGCACGAGTCTCTTCTTCATTTTCAGCATCTTGATTAACTATGTGAGTTACTTCTTCTTCAATATTTTCATCTATATTTTCATTTAACATTTCTTTATAGTATTTATTAGAAAGGCCATCACTATTATTTAACACTGATTCATTTGATTCTATAACATCTAAAATAGAGTCTGCAAGTGTCACAAAACCTCCAGTAGTTAAAATCATTGCAATAACTAATACTATCACTACTATCTTCTTATAAAAAAATAATTTCATATAAGCCCCCTCAAATGTTAAAATCTCATATTTTATCTCAACATTTCATTATAGCATATTTTATCAAAAAATACATTTTAAGATTTTATTAAGATAAGTTAAGATAGGGAAAAATGAAGGCGATGGCGGAAGTTCTTGTTTATTATTTTTATTATTAAAATTCCATTTAATTGTCAAACTATCACCACCTTTAGTGGATTGGTGTGGACATTTTCAAAAAATTAATACTAAAAATGAGAATGATTAGTCATTCCCCTTCAGAGTATTGACAAAGTCAAAAAAATAGGATTATCGTTAGCAGGTAGCAAAATCCTATTTTTTTATGTTAATAATCTTTAGAAATAAAAAAGTTA
>CADCOW010000202.1 GCA_902803205.1 uncultured Eubacteriales bacterium
GTTCTATATGAACAGAAAATGGATTTAGTACCAATAGAAGAGTTAGAGGAAACATTTACAAGATTATTTTGGTTGTCTCACACATATACATATAATAGTGATGAATTATATCCATGTAGACATGGATGCCTTGCAGAAAATAATTATCATTGTACAGAAGTGTATAAAGATTATAGAGGTACAAGATATCTGAAGTATGAATTATATACAGTGCCATATCATGAGGAATATGCAGACCTAGGTTATGATGAGAGAGAGCATTTTAGAATAGTATTACCAAAGCATATGTGTACAGTGCATAATCAAAGGGGAGCAGGGTGCATATGGGATGAAGAGAAAGTATGTTATCATGGTTCAGGGATGCAAAATTTTTCAGATTGCAATTTAAAAATAATAACAGAGGCAAGTGATGATGGAGATATTGATGAAGAAAGTGGAGAAGGAGAAGTATATAGTGAAGAGGGAGATGAAGTAGTGCCTGATGATATTGATGAAATGTATTTAGAAGAGAATCCAACAAAAGGTCAAAAGATAAATAGAACAGATACAACATGTAGATATTATAAGATAATACGATTTTGCAATGAAAGAAAAACTTTAGCAAATCAAATTAAAAGTGCAAAAGTGGCATTAAAAAGTGCTGAAGAAACGGAGCAGATACATTCAGAGGAATGTGATTATGATGGAGATGATGAATGTGGCACTTGTAAGAATAATGCATTAGCAGTTGAAAGAGCAAATACAAAAGTTTCAGAATTAGAAACTGAACTTAATGAACACATAACTACAGTATGTGAAGCTGATGAAAATGCGAGTAAATATTGGTGTGACGGGTATAAACTTTGTATGGGACATAAAGACCATTATAAGTGTGATGGGAAACATAAAGTAGTTTTATGTTCAGGACATACTAACATAAATGTAGAAATAAAGGTAATGTATAACAAAGAACTTCTTGATGAGGCATTAAAAGTATTTAATTAAAAAATGTAAAAATTATGAAAAAAACCATTAAAAATTTAGTAAAATATGTTATAATAATGATACTTATTATATCATCTAATTGTTATGCTCTAACAGTCAATAATTACAATACATATTGCACAGAAGGGAAACTCTTAAATGTTGATATATCATTTAATGATGTAGTAGCAAAATATAGTAAGTATGGGCATTTTCAGTTAGGTGATGATTTTATGCCGACAGGAGATATAAGTAATCCTTTAGACAATGAAGGCGATAGAGAGATGGCACATACAGCTGTTGAGTCTGATACAACATATAAGATATATGGCGAGCTTGATGACGAAGAGATGGATTATAGTTTTTATGACATAGAAGACTTAACATCAAGTGAGATGAAGGTATATGAACTTCAAGCGAAGCTTGATGCATTAAGAATAGGGAATCAAGTACAAGAGCGAAGTGGCTATGGCAAGTATAATTTAAGGAATGGTAAAAATCTAATAGCCTTTATAAAGTTTGCATATAATTTTTATAGGAATAGTGGAGAGTATAGAATAGATACAATAGACAATACTTTATTTAAGGATACACCAGCAGAAGGTCAGCCAATATGTCCTATGGAGCTGCTTAAAGACTATGCCAGCCTTAATTCCACCAGTGCAGTAGAATTAAATAATGGATTTGAAGCCAAGTTTAGAGATTGTGTAAACAAGTGGGAATACATAGGAAATAAAGAACTTGAAAACAGTGACAAGATATTTGAAACCTTGGAAGATATATATGTGGGGCTTGTATATTTATATCCAGCTCTAAAAGTCCTGCAAAATGAAGGAGGAATGAATTTAAGTCTCCTTGATGAGAATGACCGAGCAGCAATATTCTCAATGGCCTATGAAGTAAAGGGGCTACAACCAATAACATCGGCAAATGTATCAGAGGAGCAATTAACAAGGAAACTTAGCAGGATAGGGACAGGAGACTTAATAGGAGCATTAATTGATGACCCAGAATTAGGATTTAGTGTAGGAGAGACAGTTTATAGATACATGATAGAAATAAAGCATAAGAACAATCCTCAAAATCTTGCACGATGGGTATCAGAGTATGAAGAAATTTTTGGAAGTTATGATCCACTTGATGCAGACACATATGATAGGTTTATGAAAGCATACAATGCAGCTTTTATCAAATATGGTTCAGACCTAACTCGCCAAACTGGACTTGACTATGTATTTTTTGGTTATGTAGAGCACCCAGAGCTTTTTGAATCAAAAGAATCTTTGGAAGAGGCAACAAGGAAGTTTGCAAATCATTTAAGATTA
>CADCOW010000203.1 GCA_902803205.1 uncultured Eubacteriales bacterium
GGCACTTAACAAATCATCATCATTTAACTTTATGTCATAAGTTGTGTATAATTTAAATGAAGTTACACCAGCCTTAATCATATCTTTAATCTCAGATTTTGCTTTCATAGTTAAATCAGAAATTGACATATGAACTCCAAAGTCACAACTTACTCCATCCTTTGCCTTATCAAGCCAATTTTTAAGTCCTTCCTTTAATGTCTCACCTTTATATTGAGTTCCATAATCTATAATAGTAGTAGTGCCACCAGAAATTGCAGCCTTTGTACCACTCTTAAAATCATCTATGGTCGTTGTTCCTGCAACTGATAAATCAAAATGAGTATGCCCATCAATAAAGCCTGGGAAAACATATTTATCTTTGCAATCAATCACTTGTGAAACTTCTCCAATAACTTTTATATTTTTCGCAACTCTTTTGATTTTTTCGCCTTCAATTAAAATATCAGAAACAAAACATTTCTTGCTATTTACAATTATTCCATTTTTTAACAAAATTCTTTTCATAGTTTTAAATTTTATCTGGTATATGGTGTATTTTTAAGTGGAAGTTCTGTTCTAAACTCTCCATCTTTTCTATAGTAGGCAAGTGCTATCGCTGGTGCAGTAGGTATAGCAGTTATTTCACCGCAACCTATAGCACCATTTGCATATTTCATACCATCTTTTTCTACTACTATAGAAGTAAGTTCTGGAACTTTATTTGCTCTAAAAAGTCCATATGTTCCGTATTTAGCGGTGACTTTTCCCTCTACTACTTTTAAATTTTCTGTAAGGGCATAACCCATACTCATAACCATTCCACCTTCAATTTGTCCTTCAACACCAAGCTTATTTATCGCTTTCCCAACTTCATGAGCTCCTACCATTTCTTTAATAGTTCCATCATCATTGAGTATACAGAGTTGTGTAGCAAAACCATAACCTACATGTGATACTGGAAATTCTTTATCAGCACCTAATTTATCAGTTGGCTCAAAAAAGTCAGCCTCATATACTTTACCATTTAATTTATTTAAATCTTTTCCGTTTGCTATATAATCTTTATTGAGTTCACGAGTTGCCCTAAGACAAGCCTCACCAGAAATAAGTGTATGCCGACTACCTGAACTTGTGCCACTGTCAGGATCATTTTTGCTATTTGAATTTTTCCAAACAATTTTATCAATAGGAAGTTTTAATTCATTACTAACTGTTTGAACTAAAACTTGTCCTATTCCTTGACCATTTTCAGATGCACCACAATGTATCTCTACTTTACCATTAGTTACTAATATTTTACATCTGCCATAATCTGGAAGTCCAACCCCCACTCCAGCATTTTTCATAGCACAGGCTATTCCTACATATTTATTGCTATAATATTTATCTTTTACAGCTTCCAATGTCTCAAGAAGACCTGTGCTCTCATCTGCTATTTGCCCATTTGGTAAAACTTGACCTGGTTTTATCGCATTTCTTTTTCTTATCTCAAAATAATCTATACCAACCATATCAGCAAGTAAATTAATATTCATTTCAGTTGCAAAACAGGTTTGAGTTACACCAAATCCTCTAAATGCTCCTGCAGGTGGATTGTTGGTATATACAGCTGTCCCATGAATCTCAACATTTTGATAATTATAAGGACCTGCAGCATGAGTACAAGCTCGTTCAAGTACTGGTCCACCAAGTGAAGCATAGCAACCAGTATCTGATACTACTTCACATTTCATACCAACTAATATTCCATTTTCATCACAAGCAGTAGTCATAGTTACATCCATAGGATGACGCTTAGGATGAATCTGCATACTTTCTTGTCTTGTTAATTTCATTTTAACAGGAACTCCAAACTTCATAGCTGCAACACAAGTAAGAGGCTGTATAGTCATATCTTCCTTTCCGCCAAATGCGCCACCCACAAATGAATTTTCAACTATTATTTTTTCTTCTGGAAGCCCTGTGATATAACTACATTCTCTTCTTGTATCATAAGTACTCTGGTCAGATGAATAAATCATCACCCCACCATCTTGAAGTGGCATCGCTACTGCGCACTCTGGCTCAAGAAATGCATGTTCAGTATAAGGAGTTCTATAAGATTTAGTTACTTTATATTTTGCATTTTTTATAGCAGTATCTGGATCTCCCCTCTTTATATGTTTTTCTACCAATATATTGGTTTTGATTTCTTCTTCTTCATGAACTATAGGTGCACCTTCTTTCATAGCCTCATATCTATCAAAGACTGCTGGCAATACTTCATACTCAACTTTTACAATTGCTTTTGCTTTTTCTAAAGTTTCTTTATCTTTTGCATACACTGCAACTATTGCATCACCAAGCGAGTGTGTTATATCTCCAATATCAATAAGTGCAAACCAATCTTTTTTCAAATGACCTGTCATCTTACCAGGTAAATCTTTCGCTGTAAGTATTCCTACTACACCATCAAGTTTTTTTGCTTCCTCTATATCAATGTTTTTAACTCTTGCTCTTGGATAAGCAGAGCGTACACACGAACCATAAATCATATTATCAAGATAAATGTCATCAGCATA
>CADCOW010000204.1 GCA_902803205.1 uncultured Eubacteriales bacterium
AAACTATTATAAAAATACTAAACTTTTACCAGCAAATATCACTGATTTTTGCACCACATAAGTGTATACTTTTTCTTTACTTTAGCAACCATACCCTTCAAAAAGTAGACATATTAAACATAAATTGGTATTGACTAAAAATTGTAATAAAAATGGGAATGTTCATCATTCCCATCTATAATTCTCTATTATATAAATTCTATTTGTTTAATGATTTTAGTCTATGCTTTTGCTAGTTTAATAAACTCTTTCTCACTCATCCCAAGTTCTTTCGCTGCATCTGTTATTTTAATTATACCTTTTTTGAACATATTTATAACAGCATTTAGAGTACCTTGTTGCATTCCTTCTGCTTTACTTTCTGCTTTAATCGCATCAAGTATTGTTTTCATTTCTTTGCTCATAGTCGCACCTCCTATCTTAAAGATTTCCTGCTTTATTGATGTTGTTTCTTTGTATTTTTTATTAACTGTCGTTTTGTCTGTTAATAATTTTAAATATTCATTTATATTCTTATTAGTTAAACCTTTGGTATTTACATAGTATACTTTAAGCCCTGCATCCCACTTGCTGATCTTTTCTTTTTGGTCTGAGACTATATTCATCTCAACTTCATATACTGTACTACCTTTTTTAAATATATCTTCTTTTGTTAAATATACTACTATTATATCTTTTAAGTCTTTGTATTTCTTACCTTTCTCAGTTAAATAACTTTTTATCTTTGATGCATAAGTAAATATTCGTCTTGCATGTCCTTTCTCTTTTGTAAGTTGTATCTCTACATTTACTATATCACCATTGCCAAGTTTGCAAAGCATATCTAATACTATATTTTTACTAAATGCACTTGGCAAGTTCTTCTGTATGTCATTGTCAATAACTGTAAGTTTCTTATCCTGAAGTATAACTCTCAAAAACTCTTGGCAAAATCTCTTGTTCTTTGCAAATACCATAAATACATCATTGCTTAATGGAATCTGCGACTGCACAAGTTTCTTGAATCTTTTTTCATTCTTACTTAATAAATCTTTTTTAATATTCTTCGTACCTTTATCATTTCCTATATCTTTAGCTAGAACATTTCTCTTATTTGTTTTACTACTTTTGTCATTCTTCATAATATTATGATACCACACCTACCACTTTTTTTCAACAAATTTATTTCGCGGACAGAGTCAAGAGTTTGGCAGTTAAAAGTATTAATAATAAGCAGCTATAATCCTTATTTTTTTCACAATTATTTATATCTAAAAAATGATGAAGTTCATAAAACCTCATCATTTTTTTCTGAATTATGTTTTGTTTAAATTTTAAAATAAACTTTTTTAATATCTCATTAGATAACTTTTGCAGTAAAATCAGTTAAATAAACTACCCTGTTGTCTGTGGTACCAAATAAATTTAACCATACTAACTGATTATCTGGTATGCCTCCATCAATATCAAATGTAATGTTCCCAACGCCATTTGAGTCACAAGTTATAGTATCTTCATATATAATATCAGATGCTGTTTCAAAATTTCCATCCTTAAACTGATTTTTTGATAACCGTAATGTCACATTTCCTGATGTATTTGTTCCTGTATCAGTTTTCAGTAACACTTTTGCTGTTATACGATATTTTGTTTCATCTGACGAAAGAGTAGACATTATTGGGATGCCACCACCCATGTAGACAGGTTTGCCTGCTATCCCTGTATAATACATATTCTCAAATGTATTTAATTTATAACCTGCAGTTTGAGCATCAACTCGATAGACATTGTTTGTAACTCCCGTCACAGAATGACTAACACCACCCATTATAACATTACTAGCATCTAAATTCGTATATGAAGATGCCAGGTTTACTGACGTTCTGACTAATGGCGGATCTTGTTCACATGCATAAATAGTACTACTTGTATTAGCGCCCCATTGAGCGCTTTCATAATTATTATTATCTGTCGTTTCTTTATTGATAGTAATCACTTGCTGCAGCCAACCAACCAAATTAACAGTTGAAAATGTTTCGTATTTAGTCCCATAAGTCGTCACACCATATATTGCATCATTATATGGTGTGTAAGTACAAATATTATCATCCATCAAATCATTCTCTTCTACACCTTCAAGTGTCGTGTCAAAGTTTTTATAGGTTTTATAATTTAAACTTAGCATCTGCAAAGGAAAGAAAGTAGAATAATATGACTTAAGCATTTTACCGCCACTTAATAGGGTAGTGTAAATCCATTGTGAGCCATGCCCCACTAGAGAAGCAGCTGAATTGATAGCATTATCAACACCGAGAGCTGCACCTCCATCAGAACGTAAAGCAAGGCGAGTCTGATTGTAGGGGTTTGGCGCCTCAACTAACCACTTACCGATGGCAGAGGAATATGTGGCATAGTAAGTCTTTGTAGCAGCGGTATCATAATTAACCTTTCCACGAACTGATACAGCTTTTGCGACACTTGATTGTTCCACTGGAGGGTTTTTTACATCATCAAAGTACAAGGTACTACTATCGATCGACAAATACCAGTAATCACTCGAGGATGTATAAGTGTTGCCCAAGTCTAATGTAATCTCATTACCAGTTGTATAGGGACCAAAATTCAATTTTTTATGATCCGAATTCCGTTCCGCCGTGATGTTAAAACTTGTATCCTTTATAGTCCTTAATGTAATTTCTGGTTGACAATTTGAGTCTCTTTCTGGATTTTTAACCACAAAAATCGAATCATTCCCCGCATAACCATCCGTCCTTTCTGTCCAATAAAACCTGTTTCTCCCAGCAATATCTTCGCCATTGTCTCCTAAACATTGCATATAAATGTACACATTGAACACTTGGTTACCATTATATGAGTGCTTTAAAATAATTTTTGTATTATTTTCCACTCCATTTGATTTATAGTTTGTTGAATAATGTTTTGTTTTAGAAACATTTAAACCTGTTGTCACTTCTTCACTACCAGAGCCACTAAGATAATTTAAAAAATATGGTTCGGTATTTATAGCTCCTTTTATCCTATCATAATATACAAGTGGTTCAGCATTAACACGTACACCAGCAAGATATGATGCTATCGCCCCATCTATCTTACTATCTATTGAAGTGTTATATTGATCAATCTGCGATTGAAAGTCATTTTTAAGACTATCAAATTCGGCTTTAGTGATAAACGCAGAGCCATCATTATCACTAACAACTGCTCCAAAACTCTCTATACTCATAAGCACAACTAAAAATAGTGCTAATAATTTCTTAACTATTCTTGTGCTTTTTCTCATAATTTATAAATTACGACCTTATCTATGGGATTGTGGGCGGATGATATCCGCCCCTACGACCCTCTATAGGTTAGGGGGTCCTCCCCAGAACAAAATGACAAATATTAGAAATCATAGAGGGTAAACACCCCCTTAAAAATTCGTGAAAAAGCTGCAAAAATTTTCAGTAAAATATAACAAAAAAATAAGGCTTTTTCAAGCCTCGTAGGGGCGGATATCATCCGCCCAAAGGGTGTCCCTAAATCGCCAATAATATACCCCATCCCCCAATTTATTACTTGTTTTTTTATTTTAAATCCCTTTATATCCAGTTTTATCCTATGATAAACTTTTACTCGTTCATCAACTGATACTAAATTTAAGCTATGACAAAAGTCATAAATTATCTTATACGATACTCTATATCCTTTATTCCTTAAAATCTCAAATATTCGTCTTGCTCCATAAACTGTGTAATTATCATAATAGATTTTCTTTATTAAGTTTTGCATACAATAAGCGTAAATTAAAGAAGAACTAAACTTTATATTCTTTTGCCTTCTCTTCTAACATCTTAAAATCAAACACTGTAGGATTTTTCATTTTGCCTGCATATATTTTATTTACTAACTTGTTTAATCTGTCAATATTATTATTTATGTACTTCATTTCTTTCTTAAGCAATATCTTATATTTCATTTCTTCAATAGTTTCATCGCCATTAATTTTATAATCGAACTCTTTTACCAAACTATTATCTAACACTGGTATCATATTATTAATTTTGATTTCGGCTATCTTTATATTTTTATCATAAATATGGAAATCAGTAGAGTAGTTATTATTAACTTTAGAAGTTAACGGAGCATAATAATCAAATCCACTAACATTTAATAATACACCTACAAATTTTCTATTCTCTTTCTCTCCTTCACTATAATAGATATGCTTTTCATATTGTCTCAAATAGTTTAGATACTTTGTGTCAATTATAACAAATTTCACTAATTATGCTCCTTTACAAAAAGGGGCTTTCGCCCCCATGTTAAACCCGTTTAAGGCTACGGGAACCTATGTATAAAGTCGTTTTAAGGCTACGACAACCTATGTTAAAATCGTTTTAAGGCTACGATTTCCTATGTTACTCATCCACCTATGTTAGCATATTTTTCAACAGAGGCTCGATGGACTTGTTATATCTAATATACCATAATCATAAAAATATTTCAATATGAAATTATGTTTTTATTTTATTTTACGATTTCCATTTCAAATTTTAATAGTTTTTTAATATTTGATTTAGCATATTTATTCAAATCATAAGGTATTTAATGTATAATTTTTAATTAAGTGGGCTATATCTTTTAATCGATCTAATGCACGCTATAAATTGGTGCGACAAGTAAAAAATGAGCAAGAACCACACCCGCCTCTAAATTGTAAAAGGGAGTAAGAAGCAACCTGCTTAATGTGGATATGCATAATAAACAAGCTACCTGTATTAAAATGGTTCAAAATCATAGTATGTTAATCAAAGGTAAGGAAAAACGCCAAAAATCACTATGATTCTTTATAGGAGGCATCATATACCACTGTTTTATTTAGTTTGGATTTGACTAAATCAATGTGGTAAAAATTCGATAAATTAATCTCTCTTGTTAAAAACAACCCAATAAATTATAATGATACAATGCTTGATAGAATAAGGTATGAAATGTCTATAATTGAGTTAACAAATAAAAACGTACTTGACATTTTAAAGAAAATAGATTCGTGTATAGCCACAAGAAATGAAAGAATGATGGAGATACCAGGCATAGGTTCTGTTCTTTGTGACACAATACTTGCTGAAGTTGGCGATATTACAAAAAATAATGTTGCATACGACCCACTCAAAGCTGGTGGAGTAAAATAATTAGTTAAATTCCTTTTTCATTCAAAAAAATACTGTAGTAGGCTTGTTTTTTATTCAATGTAATATATACATGCATATCAAGAGTAGCACTTAAAACTTGTCCGTATCCCAAAGTGCTTTTCTCAAAATAATCTTTAAAATCCGATCCACCACCAAAAAACGATGCTCTAAGTGGTGTTTTTGATATAATCATAATTATCTCCGAAAACAATATTATAAGATTGCATTTTATTAACTATGGATTCGTCATATAAATTTTCTTCACCAAATCTTCTGATACAAAATCCATCATTACTTGACCATATAATTTTCCTTGTGTCAAACTATAATTTATTATATATGGATTCACAATGTCAGAAATATTTTTTGGTGACTGATATGATATAAGTGTTGAAGCTGAAAAGTTATTTGATGAAGAAAATATTAGAGCACCATAGCCACCTTTTCCACCATCTGTTGATATACTATTTGAACTTGTTGTAGTAAATACATTGTTTAGATAATTCTTTTTATTATCAGCTAATGCATCATAATGGTCTTCAGTGTATACTGTTACTCCATTGATAGACATTGTAGAATTTGTATTATCTGGAACATTATAATATATTCCTTTTCCTAATGATGATATTCTTGTAATCAATACCATTTTCCCTCTTACACTATTAATTGTTGGCCATGTTGTGCCAGTATACATTATGTCTTCAGAATAACTTGTCAGCAGATTTTGGACTGCAGTTCTTACATTTGAAGTATCTCCATCTTCTTTTTTTATACTCACCAAAACTATTTCTTTATTGTGTGACGAGAGAAAAGTACTAATTATATTAAGAGCATTTTGCAAAGTTAGTATACTAGTCTTCCCACTATCAGAGTAAGCTGTAAACTTATATGTACCATCACCATGGCAAATGTTTAAGTTTTCATCAACTCTAAAATCAAACGCTCTCACACCTGCATTTAATTGTTCTTGTATACTTTTATTCTGGCATGTAGCTGCATTAATAAACATGTCAATTATTGAGCTACCATTCTTTACATACTGAGTACCACTGTCATGTGAACCAGGAATATTTATTTCATGAATATATCTATTGTCCGGAATATTACTCATCCAATTAGTTGAATCGGTAGAAACTAAGTCCCAATCAATAAATACATATTCACTAGGCGCTATTGTTTCTGTAGATTCAGTGCTTGATTCCGTTGGTTCGATACTTGGTTGCGTTGGTTCGGTACTTGGTTTAGAACTAGAACCTTGTTCTCTTGCTTTCCTTTCTTCCATTGATTGCATTTCAGATGATGAAATACTTTGAATATTATTATCCGATATTCCTCTTAACCACATTTGATACATTACTTCTTTTTGAACTTTAATTTGAGCATCTTCTTCAAGAGTTTCAAATCTTAGCCTTAGTTCTTTAACCCAAGCATTTACTTCGCCTCTTGTAATATATATTTCTCTTAATTCCTCATTGGTATATGCAAATACGACAAAAACACATAGCATTACCATTGTCAACAAAATGATAATGAATATTTTATGTTTATAACTACTTTTATTGTCATTGCACATATTTCACCTCACGTAAGCATTGATTATAATTACAATGATTAATATGCTTATTCAAATTTCATCTTTGAGCTGCATTTGCAATATATTCCCTAAGAGGTGCCGAAAAAACATTATATGGAATTTTTCGTATTTCTTCTTCTTGTTTTTCTCTTATCATTTGTTTTATTTCTTCTGTCTTTCTTGCCATTATAAAATAACCTGGGTCATCTGGATTTTGTTCCATTTCAAAAGATTTAACTGTATCGACTACATAATATTTATCATCTATGAGTCTATATAATTTATCTGCCTCTTCTTTTGGCATCTCACTATTTATAGCATCGCCTCTATAGATAAATACATCAGGGTCTTGTGACTCTATGTATGATACTTGCGCGTCATAGGCTGTCTTATCTTTATAATAACTTATTGAAGGTATGAAAAAATATTTATAATGAATACGTGCATCAAGATACATATATACATCCATATTGAATCCATAAGATAGAATCTTTAGATTTTTAATAGGACCAAAATGTTCTACTATAGATTTGTGAAATGCTGCCGCTTTTTGAAGTGCATCAAGGTCTGAATAATACAAAACATCTCTATAATACCTTGCATGACCTGCAAGAACTATCATAGCAAGGCATATAGGATATAAATTCATTAATGGATTCTTCTTATATGTATAATCATTTATATAAAAAAGTTTTGTCTTCTTAGCAAAAAATTTTACTATCACTATATAATATACAAGTAGGTATGGAAGAACTGTCATCCAATAATAATTAGATGTTCTATTTTGAAACATAATATATGAGTAAGCAACAAAAAGCGAAAGTGCTGTACCTATCTTTAAGTAAATGTCATACTTTGCTACACATATAAGAATAAATGCAACATATAAAACTATGAGAAATAATGCAAACTCCTTATGTGCTGCTACTATATTTTGCCATATATTATAATGATTGATGTTATTTTCCATTGCATAATATATA
>CADCOW010000205.1 GCA_902803205.1 uncultured Eubacteriales bacterium
ATTATCATAAATGCATTACTATGTCAATAGTTTTAGCATATTTCATTCTCTATGATGTTACATATGTTATTTATTGCATCATTTTCATTTGCATTACTCATAGCCTTAATCATATCATCTTTTTTTTCTATTAGTTCATTTAACTTTTTGAAAAATAATTCTGGGTTTGCATCTTGGTCTTCTTCAAGAAGCACGAGTGAATAATTTTTTTTCATAAAACTATTTGCATTTAATATTTGGTCTCCCCTTGATGCTTTTGTAGATAATGGGATAAGTAAGTTTGGTTTTTTAAGCGCAAGTAATTCAAAGATGATATTCGCCCCAGCCCTACTTATCACAAAGTCGCAAGCTGCAAATACATCTGGTAAATCATAAGTTAATAATTCATATTGCTGGTATCCTTCAATATTAATTTTGTTGTCAAGTTTACCTTTGCCACAAGAGTGAATTATATTAAAGTTTTTAGTTATTCTTTTTATGTTGTTTCTGATTAAGTCATTTATATATTTTGAACCAAGACTTCCGCCTGTTACAAAAATTATGGGTTTGTCATTTTTGAAATTAAGAATTTCAAGACCCTTTTTTTTGTTCCCACTTAATATTTCAGGGCGAATAGGACAACCTGTCCATGCACCTTTATTTTTTAGATATTTAAGTGTTTCTTCAAAATTGCAGCATACTTTTTTGGAAAGTGGTAAGGCAATTTTATTTGCAAGCCCCAATGTAAAATCGGCTTCGTGAGATACTACAGGTATTTTTAGTTGACTTGAGGCTATGACAACAGGCACTGATACGAACCCACCTTTAGAAAAAACTATATCTACTTTATTATCTTTTAATATTTTTCGTGCCTCATTTATACCTTTTATGACATTAAATGGCATCAAAACATTTTTTATATCAATATACCTTCTTAATTTGTCAGTGGTTATACCAAAAAAAGGGATGTTTCGTTTTTCAATGATTTTTTTATCCATCCCAAGATTACTGCCAATGTAAATTATGTCAAAACCTCTTTTTTTAAGTTCTGGTGCAAGTGCCAAATTAGGTGTAATATGACCAGCAGTTCCACCACCTGTTAGTGCTATTTTCTTCATATATTTATTATACTATACATACTATTATTCTTCAAGTTGTGGTATAATATTTATATGTCGTTCATCTCAACAATAATTGAAAATCGTTATTACGGCGACATTGTTGATGCCAGCAATGCTTTCTTTTTGGCTGTGTCAGATGAGATAAATTTGCATAAGATAGCAAATATTGCAAAGATGTCACCGACACTTAAGTTTAGAGTGTGTGAAAGATTTGGCATTAATCAATATAAAACCGGTAAAGAGTTAGACAACTATTTTTTAAGTTTTAAAAAATTAAATCAATATGCAGTAAAAAATGAAGTTGCTAAATATTTGAAAACTCCAAAAATAAATAGAGTGTTAAATATTTATGGTAATGGTAAGATAATAAATTGCGACATTGAGATGCAAATAGTGATAGATACAAGTAGTATGCTAAGCAATTTATTTTATCAAGTTTTAAATCCATATAGAGAAGTGCCAATTATTGAAGAAGTAGAAAATAATTTAAAGAAGATAACTTACTATATTAAGTCAAGTTTTGTTGTTGATGGAATATTTAAAAACGAAGTCTCTTGGTTCATATCGTTTTGTTGTTCTCCATGAGTGTATACATTATGAATTGCATAAAGAATTTTTAACTATTCGCAGGCAACTTATGAATATAACTGCAGAAAATTATAATTATGAAAATATTGATGAGCCAAGAGCGATAATTGATGATGTTTTAAAAAATGGCAATCAAAATTCTTGTGAGAGTAAGATAGAGTGGCAGGCAAATAGTATAGCAGGACGAGTACTTGTGCAAAGTGATACACTTATTAGAGAGTTGGCAAAAAAATATGATGAGTATAATTATTTTCATTCTGATAATAAAGAGCATATATTAAAAAATATAGCCTTAGACCTTGCAGAGACATTTGGAGCTTCAAGAGAAGAAATGCTTATAAGGATGAAACAAACATCTTTCTTTACAAGTGACATTGATTTGGTGCCATATGAAACAAATACACTTTATAAAGAAGAAAAAGAAGAAATTTATAATACGGATACTACATTTAAAGAATTAATAGATAACAATAAAATCATATATGTAAATAATAGATGTGTAATAAATGATGATAAATATATAAGAGATGGCAAATTAACATTTTATGCTATGAAACATCCGTATGAAGCTATGCTTAGGTTTAAGAAAAAGAATAAAGGATACGATAGATACGCTGATGATGAATTATTTTACACAAAATCAATAAAAGAAGTAATAGTTGCTTAATGATGCTTCAAAAAATATTGACAAAAATCTATATTTTAAATATAATGGAACTTAATTAATTAAGTTCCATTAATTTTAGGTAATTTTATGGGAAATGATAGAAATGCTGGGAGAAAGCATAAATTTAAAAATGAAGATATAGAAAAAATGCTTGCCATGATTAAAGATGGTAAGAATATTGTTGATGTTGCAAATACATTTAAGACATCAAGACAAGTTATAGGACGATATTTGAATAAACGAGTAGAGCAGAATTTTACACATAGATATACATATATGCTTGGACATAGACCGATGACGATTATAGATGTTGATTTTTTAGGTAAGAAAATAAAAATACAAAATAGAACCAATGATATTTTTGATAGAGCATTTGGAAGAATTGAAAATCCAAATTGGGAGCAGTTTGAAATATTTATAAATGATAGAGTCATATCTAAGAGTAGAATTGATTTAGATAGAGCATTGGCAATTATAGGAGTAGATTATTATGATCCATTTCTAATTATAGAAAAGACAAAAGGGAAAATGGAGGGAGATAGATATTGGATAAAGATGAAGAAAATAAAATAATGAATTTTGATAATGAGGTACAAAACTTTGTATCGTATGCTACATCAAAAGGAAATTTGCCAAAGTGGCATATAGATAATTATTGGTATAAGACAGATGCTCTTGGGTATGAAAATTTAGCCGAATGTTTGATTTCAGATTTATTGAAACATTCAAATATATATAAATATACGAAATACGAAATATTGAAAGGCATTTATAAAGGAGAAAATAGGAATTTTTCTAAAAGCAAAAATTTTTTAGATAAAAAAGATAATTTAATAACTTTTTATCGTTTATATTTTTTAGAAACAGGGAAAGAGTTGTCTAAAGATATTTATGTTTATAATAGTATAAGAGATAGAATAAAATTTGTAGTGGAACAAATAGAACAATATTCTAATATCAAAAATGTAGGGGAAATAATAACGAGTATTTTAGAAATGGATATGTTCTTTTTAAATGAAGATAGGCATTTTAATAATTTTGCATTAATAAGGAATATGGATACTAAAATATTTATAGTAGCACCTATATTTGATAATGGTCTATGTCTCCTATCAGATTTAAATGAGTATAAAATGAATGTTGATGTTTATAAGAATATAGACAAAATAAAAGGCAAACCGTTTTCTACATCATTAGAAGAGCAATGTGCAGAAGCAGAATATTTGTATGGAAATAGATTAAAACTTGGCTTTACTAAACGAGATGTGGAAGAAGAATTAGAAAAATATAAGAATTACTATAATGATGAAGTAATTGAGAGAGTAAGGAAGATTATTTTTGAACAAATGAGAAAATATCAATATTTGTTCTAATCATTATATTTTACTTTTTAATAATTTTATGCTACTATTATAGGGTAAGAGAACTTTGAAAAGTCCAAAGTTTGTTTTTTGGTGGGTTAAGGCAATCTAAATTTTATGTAATATATTTTGGAGGATAACATGGAAAATAAAAAGAGTAATATATTAAATATTGTAATAATTGTATTACTTGTGATATTTATTCTTCTTGCAGCAGGCATAGCAATAAATATGATGCGAGTTAGAAAAACTTTTATGAAGATGGCTGAAGGTTCTTTTGTATATGTGGATGGTGTAGAAACATATATGGAACATGGTCAGGTTGTTATAGATAAACTTGTTGAGGTTGATGATAAAATCTACTATGTTGATGGAGAAGGTCATAAAGTAAAAGATACTTGGGCAGTAATAGATAATGATGGTCATTATGGTTATTTTGGAAATATGGGAGATCTTGTAATAAACAAAATTAGAACAATCAATGGCAAAGATTATTATTTTGATGAGAATGGTATTTTATATCAGGATAGGACAGAAAAACAAATTAAAGTTATAGAAGGTGTTGAATATATAGCAAATGCTAATGGCGAACTTAGACTTGCAAGTGCTGTAGTAACAATAACTGAAGCAAAAAATGAAACTACAACTAACAATTCAGTAGCATCAACAACTGCAAAACAACAAACAACTATTGTAAAGTCAGAAACTGATAAAGCCACACAGCAAGCAGTGGCACAACAACAAGCAATAGCACAACAGCAGGCAGTAGCTGAGCAGGCGGCAGCACAGCAAGCAGTAGCTCAGCAGGCAGCACAACAAGCAGCAGCACAGCAGTCAGCACAAATTTCGACAGGAGCACCATTTGCAAATGCAATTAATATAGGTGGTAATACAACAGTGCCAAATGAATTTGGCGGACCAGGGGTAGTTGGAAATAACACTGTAAATAATGTGCCACAAGTAAGCCCAGGGAATGTTGCACCGACACAACAAGTTGCACCAGGAAATGGAACAGCAACAAACAATACACAATATGCAAGAGAAGTTAAAATTGAAAGTACTCAAAGACTTACAGAGACTGTAGATAGTGATGACTATGAGTGTAAAATAACATTGGTTAAGCCAATAATGCTTGGAACTTCAGCAGAAGAAACTGAAAATATGAACACATGCATTGATGAAGTAATGGATGCAATAATGGAAGATGTCCAAGGCGTAGTAAATGAATATGAGACATTACCAAAAAGTGTATCAATTATAAATGCAAGTATAACTTCTTCAACCAGTTCAAGAGTAGTAATTCAATTAAGTGGTTCAATAAGACCAAAATCAGGTTCAAGTAAAAATATAAGATATAGAATTACTTATGATAGAAAAGAAGTAAATGCTGATTATTCACGAACTTCAGGTTAATATATAAATGATATTTAATGTAGGGGTAAAATGATATAAGCTCATTATAATAAAAAAATAAAATCGGAGGAAAAAATATGATAGTTTTAGGAATTATTTTAGCAATAGTAGTAATACTTGTAGTGTGGTTTATAGGTGTTCAAAGAATGCTTGTGTCACTTGATGAGAATGTCAATAATGCTATGAGCCAAATAGGAGTAAATCTTACTTCAAGATTTGATGCACTTACAGGTCTTCTTGATCTTGTAAAAGGATACAATGAGCATGAGTATAAAACACTTTCAGATGTAATTAAAATGAGAACAAGTATTGGTGCGGGTAGTAAAGCATCAGATGTAGAAGCACAAGAAAACATAATCACAGAAGCAGTAGGAAAAATTATGGCAGTGGCAGAAGCATATCCAGATCTTAAGGCAAATACTAACTACCAAAATCTTATGAACTCTTTAAATGATTATGAGACAAAAGTTCGTCAAAGTCGTCTTGTATACAATGATGCAGTTACTAAACTTAATAGAACTATAAGAATGATACCATATTCTATAGTAGCACCTATGTGTGGTGTATTTGCAAGAGATTACTTGAAAACTGAAGAGTCAAAGACTGATATGCCTTCAATGAAATAGTTCTTATAACTTATATTATCAAATTATTTATAATCAGCCTCGCATCGAAAATAGGTCGTAAAAACAAGATTTTTTATGTGAGCTTTGTCTTGATTTTTGCAAGAGTTTTGCAAACTCGCGCTTACGCGCTCAAACAGTGCTAAAACTCTAAGCAAAAATCTACGACAAATTCA
>CADCOW010000206.1 GCA_902803205.1 uncultured Eubacteriales bacterium
CAAAAGAAAAAAAATCATATCGCTCATGATGAGTTAAAAGGAAAAAATATAGTTTTACTTTTTGAAAAAACTTCTACCAGAACAAGATGTGCATTTGAAGTTGCTGGATATGATTTGGGAATGGGTGTCACATATCTTGACCCAAACTCATCACAGATGGGACATAAAGAAAGCATAGAGGATACAGCAAAAGTTCTTGGAAGAATGTATGATGGAATTGAGTATAGAGGTTTTGACCAAGCCATAGTTGAAGATTTGGCAAAGTATAGTGGAGTGCCAGTGTGGAATGGTCTCACAACAGAGTTTCATCCAACACAGATGCTTGCAGACATACTTACCGTTGAAGAAAACTTTGAAAATGCAAAAGGATTGAAACTTGTATTTATGGGTGATGCAAGAAATAACGTAGCGAACTCTCTCATGGTCATTTCTTCAAAACTTGGTATAAACTTTGTAGCCTGTGGTCCAAAAGAAAATATGCCAGATGAAAAATTAGTTGAGACTTGCAAAAAAATAGCAAATGAAAATGGCTCAACTATAACTCTTTCAGATAATGTAGAAGAATCCACAAAAGATGCAGATGTAATTTATACAGATATATGGGTATCAATGGGTGAAGATAAATCAATATGGGAAAAAAGGATAAAACTTTTATCACCATATCAAGTAAATAAAAAAGTTATGGAAAATGCAAAAGCAAATGCAATATTCCTTCATTGCCTACCATCATTTCATGATTTAAACACAACTGTAGCAAAAGATATTTATGAGAAATACGGACTCAAAGAAATGGAAGTGACAAATGATGTATTTACATCAAAACAAAGTAAAGTATTTGATGAGGCGGAAAATAGACTTCATACAATAAAAGCCGTGATGTATGCTACATTAAAATAAAATAAATTTATGAGGAGAAAATTTATGAAAAAGTTTTTAAGTTTAATTTTATCAATGTTTATGATATTTGGACTTGTCGCTTGTGGTAGCCAAAGTTCAAATGCAACAAACACTACAAATGCACCAACATCTGAAAATACAACTGCTGAAACCACTGCTGTAAAAAAGAAATTAGTTATGTGTACTAATGCAGAGTTTCCACCATACGAGTATCACGATGGAAGTAATATCATTGGTATAGATGTAGATATTATTAATGCTATTGCTAAGATGAAAGGATTTGATGTAGAGATAATGGATATAGCATTTGATGCTACCATACCATCTGTTATGAGTGGTAAAGCAGATTTTGCTATGTCAGGAATGACAGTAACTGAAGATAGAAAACAAAATGTAGATTTCACTCACACTTATCAAACTGCTATTCAATCAGTTATAGTTTCACCAAATAGTGATATAAAAACAATTGATGATATGAAAGGAAAAATGATAGGAGTTATAGAAGGATATACAGGTGACCTTTATGCTACTGAAGATTTTGGAGAGGAGCATATTCTTAGATATCATAAAAATACTGATGGTTTTCAAGGTCTTAAGTCAGGAAAAATTGATGCATTTGTAATTGATGACCAAGTTGCTAAAGCACTTGTAGCTGAGGATGGTGGTGAATATAAAATACTTGATTCAGCTTATGCTCTTGAAGAATATGCCATAGCAGTAAAAAAAGGAAATACAGAAATTCTTGATATGCTAAACGAAGGAATCGATGAGTTAAAGGCAAATGGTGAATTGCAAAAAATTATTGATAAATATATTGAATAAAAAAAGGACCTTTTAGAGATACCCTAAAGATGTCCTAAATATGAAAAATTCTATATAAAGAAGAGACACTGAAAATTATTAAAAAATTTCTCAGTGTCTTTTTTTTGATAAATTATTATAAATATATTTCTATAATCTTTCAGCAATCATATCTTTAATAGTATCTTTAATGTCAATTGTAGGTTTCCAGTTAAGTTCCGTTGCTATTTTAATATTAGAACCAACAAGCAATTTAATCCCATACAAAAGAAAAACCTATTAATGAAAAAAATTGGAAAATTCAATAAAATTATAGACAAAAAAAAGCATAAGTTGTAAAATTAATTAATATGAATGAAAGGGACAAAAATAGGGATGTCATAGTAGAAAATTATGATGCAGTTGTAGTTGGTGCAGGTCATGCTGGATGTGAGTCTGCACTCGCACTTGCTCGCCTTGGTTTTAAGACCATCATTTTTACCGTGTCAGTAGATAGTATAGCACTTATGCCATGTAACCCAAATATTGGTGGAACGAGTAAGGGTCACATAGTTCGCGAACTTGACGCTCTCGGTGGTGAGATGGGGAAATGCATTGACAAGACATTTATTCAATCAAAGATGCTTAATGTTAGTAAAGGTCCTGCTGTCCACTCTCTCCGTGCTCAAGCTGACAAGCAAGCATATACAAGAGAAATGAGAAAAACTCTTGAGAACCAAGAGAACCTTACAATTAGACAAGCAGAAGTTGCAGAACTTATTACTGACACTGTATCGGCGGATACTGTAGGGGCGGATATCATCCGCCCAAATAATGTTTCAACTACAAAAAATGAAATACAAAAAAAAATTGTGGGTGTAAAAACTATTTCCGGTGCTATTTATTATGCTAAAACCGTAATACTTGCAACAGGTGTTTACTTAAATGCTCGTTGCCTTTATGGTGATGTGATTGAACACACTGGCCCAAATGGACTTAAAGCTGCAAATGCATTGACCGCGAGTCTTTTAAATGAAGGCATAAGTATAAAAAGATTTAAGACA
>CADCOW010000207.1 GCA_902803205.1 uncultured Eubacteriales bacterium
CTTTGTGCTTGGAAAGTTGGACAAATAGTTGCTCGTGAGTTTGGAATTAAAACAGTTAATCCTGATGTAACATTAAAGACAAGGGAGGAATTATATGCTGCTTAAAAAAACACCACTCCCTTTTTGTGGGGTAGCCTTAGGTCTTGCTGCACTTGGAAACCTTTTATCAACATATCCAAGTGGTGCAACAATTAAAAATGTATGTGGAGCATTATCTGCTCTCATACTTATATGGTTATTTATTAAATTTGCAACTAACTCTAAAGCATTTGCAGAAGAACTTAAGAACCCAATTATGGGAAGTATTATTGGAACATATTGTATGGCACTTATGATTCTTGGAGGTTATAAGTGGCCAAATGCAGAAGTTGGTAAAGTAATCTGGTTTGTAGGACTTATTTTACATATAATTTTAATAATATACTTTACAAAAGAATTTGTATTTAAATTTGGTATAAAGAAAGTATTTACAAGTTGGTATATCGTATATGTAGGAATAGTTGCTATGAATATTAACTGTGCTGATTTTGGAATGCAAGAATTTGGTAAAATAGTATTTTGGTTTGGATTTGCATCTACCATTGTATTATTAGTATTAGTTACATATAGATACTTAATTATAAAAGATTTTATGCCACCTGCTATACCACTATTTTGTATTTATACAGCACCAGTTTCACTTTGTCTTGCAGGATATATGAATACATTTACACCACCAGAGCCAAGCATAATTTATTTTATGCTTATACTTTCGCTTTTAATTTATATAATAGTGCTTATCAATATTCCAAGATTTTTGGCTATGCCATTTTATCCAAGTTATGCAGCATTTACTTTCCCAATGGTTATAAGTGCTATTGCTGTAAAACTTACTACTGCTAAGTTTTTAACAAGTAGTAATCCAGCTCTTGCAAATACTACAAAAATGATATTTACAGTTCAAACAGTTATAGCTACTATATTAGTAGCTTATACACTTGCAAGATATATAATGTTTATTATACTTTCAAAAGAGTCAAATGCATAGGAGGGTATATGAAACCAGTAATTGATAGAACTTTTTGTATTGGTTGTGGTCGTTGTGTAAATGTATGCCCTGAAGTATTTAGATGGGAACCAGTAATTTTAGCTAAAGCAGAAGTTTATGCTGATGTTACTGATGCAACCAAAACTAAAGTTGAAAATGCGGCAAAAGTTTGTCAAACACAGGCTATAACAATAGAACAATAAAATTAGGATTATATGGTGTCAGAGCCATATAATCTTTTAAGAGGAGACTTTATTAAAATAATGAGTGATTTTACATTAAAAAATATTTCATTTTCATATCCAAATACAGATAAAGTAGTACTTGATAATATTAGTACAGAAATTAGTAGTGGTGAATTTGTTTGTATACTTGGAAAATCCGGATGTGGGAAAAGCACCTTACTTAAACTTTTTGCAGGACTCAATGTTCCAAGTAAAGGTGAGTTGTTATTTGAAGATAATGTAATAAAATCAGCAAGTCTTGATAGAGGAGTGGTATTTCAGGACTATGGATTATTTCCTTGGATGACAGCTGGAGAAAATATTATGCTTGCATTAAAACAAAGATATAAAGATAAAAATTCTAAGGAATTAAAAGAAATAGCGACTGATTCGCTTAAGCAAGTTGGTCTTGATGAAAAAGTTTATAATACTTTACCAAAACATCTATCAGGTGGTATGCAACAAAGGGTGGCGATTGCACAAGTTTTAAGTGTAAATCCAAAAGTTTTTCTTATGGATGAACCATTTGGCGCACTTGATGCAGTTACAAGAGCAAAACTACAAGATTTAATTTTAGAACTATGGAATAAAAATGAAGTAAAAAGAACAGTGATATTTATAACTCATGATGTAGATGAAGCAATATATCTTGCAAATCGAATAATAGTACTTGGACAATCACCAAGTAAAATAATATACGATAAAAAAATTGATTTAAGTGAAAAAACAAGTAGAGAAAACTTATATACTGATGAAAAAATGATGATGCTAAGGAATGAATTAATACAAATTATCAATAAGGATATAAGTAAAAAAACATTGATATAAGATTATAAGCATATAAATGCATATAATAAAGGGAGTAACTAAAATATGAAATTTTAGCTGCCCTAAAAAAAATAAAGGAGGAATATAATCAATAACACATAAGTTGATTATGTTAAAAAGACATGAAAAAGTTAGTATTCGTAAGTATTTGTTTAGCAATGTTTTTAGCGGCATGTGCTAATAAGACAACAGAAGTGGCTGAGAAACCAGCTGAAACAACAGCAGTAGCAGAAACAAAAAAAGAAAATACAGTGGTTCGCTGGAACTATGGTTCAAGTGGAAATGTACTTGTAACTATAGCAGAAGAAAAAGGCTATTTTGATGAAGTAGGTATAACTATTAAACCTGTAGCTGCTACAGCAGTTTTAAATGCACTTGGACTTTTATCAGCAAATCAAGTTGATATAGTTTCAAATGCTGGTACAAGTAATCCACTTCAACAAATAGCAGCAGGAAATGATTTCACTATATTTGGTGGTCATATGGTAAATGGTGCTATGCCAGTTGTAGCTAAAAAAGGAACTGAGTGGAAAGGTGTAGAAAGTTTAGTTGGTGAAAAAGTGGCTATTAATCCAAGTTATTTTGCATTCCCAGGTGCACTTATGGAAAAAGGTTATGATGATCCACTTCATCAAGTAGAGTGGATTACCTTTGGTACATATGATGATGCACTTGCAGCTGTTCAAAGAGGTGAAGTAAAGTATGCTCTTATGGGAACAGAGAAAAACTATCCATTATCTCAAATGGATGATATAGAAATAGTATCATGGCATAGTGAGGTTATGCCAAACTATAGTTGTTGCCGTATGGAGTGCCAAACAAGTTATCTTAAAGAAAATCCTGATGTTATAAAGAGAATTATAAAA
>CADCOW010000208.1 GCA_902803205.1 uncultured Eubacteriales bacterium
TACAAAAAATAAAATTGAAGATGCAGAACATGATGCTACAGAAATTTTGTTAAATATCCTTGATATGGATATGGCAAGATTTCTTTTAGAGTGTGAAGATGATTTAGAAAAAAAATATGGAACTTCGAGCATAAGTAATTTGATATCAGATTTTGATGAGTTGATAAATGCAAGGGCAAATCATTATCCATTACAATATATATTAGGTGAGACATATTTTATGGGACTTAGGTTCAATGTAGATAGAGATGTGCTTATACCAAGGTCTGATACAGAGACCTTAGTTGAGAAAGTTATGTCAGATAATCAAGACAAAAACATCTCTATACTTGATATGTGTACTGGTTCTGGCTGTATTGCTATCACACTTTCTGCAGTAGGCAATTATAAGCTTATTGTAGGGACAGATATATCTGATGCTGCACTTGAAATTGCTGCTAAAAATGCTGATGAATTAATAGAAGATAATGATGTAGTGGATGAGATGAATAAACATATATATTTTTTAAAGAGCGATATGTTTAAAAATCTTAGTAAATTGAATGATAAGTTAGGGCTTTCAACTTTTGATATAATTACTGCAAATCCACCTTATATTAAGACAGGTGATATAAAAAACTTACAAGAGGAAATAAAAGATTATGAACCATTAATTGCACTTGATGGAGACAAAGATGGTCTTAAGTATTATAAGGAGATAGCAAACGAGGCTAAGAATTATTTAAATAAAATGGGTAAGATTTATCTTGAAATTGGATATAATCAAGCAAAAGATGTGAGAGAAATATTTGAAAATAAAGGTTATACCCATATTGAAACAGTAAAAGATTTAGGAGGTAAAGACAGGGTTATTATATTTACTATATAATATATCTTTGTTATAATTAGAGATTATATGAATAGTAAACTTACAACTTTATATAAGCATTATGAAGAAATAATGCAGGAATTAAGTACTGATGTAGTGGCAAAAGATATAGATAGATATACAAAGCTTATGAAAGAGCAAAATGATCTTGAACCCATTATCAAGGCTTATAAAGCATATCTTGCAGCAGAAAAGATGGAGCAAGATTCACTTAATATTATTGATACAGAATCTGATGAAGAGATGCTTGCTATGGCAAGAGAAGATCTTGTAAATGCAAAAAAAGAGAAAGAAAGACTTGATGAAGAAATAAAAATATTACTTATTCCAAAAGACCCAATGGATGATAAGAATATCATCATAGAGATTAGGCAAGGTGCAGGCGGAGATGAAGCTGCACTATTTGCAGCAGAAATATATCGTATGTATATGGGTTATATTGATTCTATGGGCTGGAAAGCAGAACTTTTAAGTGTAAATGAAAATGGTCTTGGTGGTTTTAAAGAAGTCATATTTTCAGTAAATGGTAAAGGTGCATACTCAAAGTTTAAATATGAATCAGGAGTTCATAGAGTTCAAAGAGTTCCAATAACAGAAAGTAGTGGTCGTATTCATACATCAACTATAACAGTTGCAGTTATGCCTGAAGTTGATGAAGTTGATGTAGAAATTAATCCAGCAGATGTAGAGATGGAAGTATATAGGTCAAGTGGCGCTGGTGGACAACATATAAATAAAACTTCATCAGCTGTTCGACTTATTCATAAACCTACAGGTATAGTAGTTGCATGTCAAGAGGAGAGATCACAATTTCAAAATAAAGATAAAGCGATGGCTATGCTAAGAGCAAAACTTTATGATATAGAGCAAGGAAAACAGCATAGTAAATATGCAAGTGATAAAAAAAGTCAGATTGGAACTGGTGATAGATCTGAAAAGATAAGAACTTATAATTTTCCACAAGGAAGAGTTACAGACCATAGAATCGGTTTAAGTCTTTATAATATTGAAGATATTATGAAAGGGAATATAAACGAATTAATAGAAACTATTATTGCGGAGGATAGGGCACTTAAGCTATCAGCAATGGAAAAGGAGTAATTTTATGAGTTATGCAAATGAAGTTTTTGAAAGAGTAGTAAAAGAAAATCCAGGTGAATTAGAGTTTCATCAAGCAGTAAAAGAAGTGCTTTCTACACTTGAACCAATTGTTAGTAAGTATGAAAAAGAATACAAGGAAGCTGGCTTACTTGAGAGATTGGTAGAACCAGAAAGAATTATTAGTTTTAGAGTTCCATGGGTAGATGATAAGGGACAAGTGCAAGTAAACAAAGGATACCGTATCCAGTTTAATTCTGCTATTGGACCATATAAGGGAGGTATTAGACTTCATCCAAGTGTAAATCAAGGCATACTTAAGTTTTTAGGGTTTGAGCAAGTTTTTAAAAATTCACTTACAGGACTTCCTATGGGTGGAGGAAAAGGTGGCTCTAACTTTGATCCAAAAGGAAAGTCAGATAATGAAGTTATGAGATTTTGTCAAAGTTTTATGAATGAGTTATATAGACATATAGGAGCAGATACTGATGTGCCTGCAGGAGATATAGGAACCGGTGCAAGAGAAGTAGGATACTTCTTTGGTCAGTATAAAAGATTAACAGGACTCTATGAAGGCGTATTAACTGGAAAAGGTTTGGCATTTGGAGGATCACTTGCAAGAAAAGAAGCTACTGGTTATGGTGTTGTGTATATTGCAGCAGAGATGTTAAATGGTGTAGGGGGAGATGTAGCTGGCAAAAAAGTAGGTATAAGTGGTTCTGGAAATGTTGCAATATATTGTGCAGAAAAGTTTAAAGAACTTGGTGCAAAGGTGGTTACAGTTTCAGATTCAAATGGATATATCTATGATGAAAATGGAATTAATATAGATGCTGTAAAAGAAATAAAAGAGGTAAAGAGAGGAAGAATAAAAGATTATACTAATTATGTAAAGTCTGCTAAATATGTTGAGAATGAAAAACCTTGGGTAGAAAGTATGGATATTGCTGCACCTTGCGCAACACAAAATGAGGTTGATGAAAAATATGCAAATCTTATGGTTAAAAATGGTGTAAAACTTATAGCAGAAGGTGCAAATATGCCACTTACAAATGAAGCGGTTAAGATAGTACAAGATAATACTATTCTTTATATGCCAGGAAAAGCAGCAAATGCTGGTGGAGTGTCAGTTTCTGGGCTTGAGATGAGTCAAAATTCACTTAGACTCTCTTGGACATTTGAAGAAGTTGATGAGAGACTTAAAGGTATTATGAAGAATATCTATAAACAAGTGACAGAGACAGCAGAAGAGTTTGGTAGAAAAGGTGATTTTGTTACAGGTGCTAATATTGCTGGATTTAAAAAAGTAGCAACTGCGATGATTGCTCAAGGTGTATAAGAATAAGTATAATGTGAAATAAAAAATCCTGCATTCGCAGGATTTCAGAGTGTAGACAAAGTCAAAAAAAATAGGATTATTGTTAGCAGGTAGCAAAATCCTATTTTTTTTATGTTAATAATCTTTAGAA